>CANFED010000281.1 GCA_947445995.1 Oxalobacteraceae bacterium
CGCCCGACGATTTATTTTTGCAGGTTGCCACCGGACAGGCTGTTGGCGGCGGCATTCGGTCCGGCGGCTTTCACATTGAAGCGTTTGATGACGCTCGCAGCGATCCCGGCAATGGCCTTGAAACGCACCATGCCATAGCGCACGGTCGCTGTGGTCTGGTGTGACAACAGCACATTCAAGGCCAGCGACAGTTCCGGCACGGCACCGCGTCCGAGCCGTTCTTCGGGCACGAAGCCCATTCCCAGCGCGCGCCGGCCCGCAGCATTCATGCGTCCGACCGGCGCGCCATGCAGCGCGATCATGGCCGCTTCGGCACGCGGGTCTTCACCCGACAACGCGGCCAGCAATTCCTGCTGGCCATTGCCGGAGACACCGGCGATACCGAGTATTTCACCGGCATGCACATCAAAACTGATAGCCGACAAGGCGGTGGCAAACGGATGATTTTTAGGCAGTGACAGCTGCCGCACTGCCAGCACCGTCGCGCCCGGTTCGCGCTCGACATGCTGCATCGCTGGCGGTTCGGCACCGATCATCATGCGCGACAGGCTGGCTGCCGTTTCCTGGCGGGGATCACAGACGCCGGTCACTTTGCCGCCGCGCATGACGGTGCAGGTATGGCACAGCGCACGGATTTCATCGAGCTTGTGGCTGATGTACAAAATGCTGCACCCCTGCGAGGCCAGCTTGCGCAGGGTCTCGAATAATTTTTCGACCGCTTGTGGCGTCAGCACCGAGGTCGGTTCATCCAGGATCAGCAACTGCGGTTTTGCCAGCAACGCACGGACAATTTCGACGCGCTGGCATTCGCCGACCGACAGCGTATGCACATGCCGTTGCGGTTCGAGTTCGAGCCCATATTCGGCAGCGGTGGCAGCAATACGCAAGGCCAATTCATCGAGACGGGTGCCCTTTGGCAAACCGAGTGCAATGTTTTCCACCACGGTGAGCGTGTCGAATAACGAAAAATGTTGAAACACCATCGCAATGCCAAGCTCGCGTGCGGCGGCCGGATTATCAATCGTGGTGGCAACGCCATTCCAGCAGAGCACGCCAGCATCGGGTTTGACCGCGCCGTAGATGATTTTCATCAGCGTCGATTTACCGGCACCGTTCTCGCCGAGCACGGCATGGATCTCGCCGGGCTGCACGGTCAGGTCGATGCGGTCATTGGCGATCACCGCCGGATAGCGCTTGGTCATTGCGCGCAGCGTCAGGCGAGGCGGCATGTCTGGTGCTGATTCATCGCTCATCGTCGTAAGTCCCGGATTTTTTCTCTCATTAAAGTACGCCGGATTATCCGCTTCAATATGCCGCTGCGGGGATGGGGCATATAGCGAACGCAATATAGCCGCAGAATCGATGACTGGCAGGAATTTTTAAATACCACAGCGGCATGCTCATTTTTCGGTTTTGCCATGACGGGCGCAGCGGCACAGCCATTGGACAGTAAAAAAACGGCGAGCTCGGGTATCGTCCTGAAAAATCCTCTGCTATCTTCAATCCAAGGAGCCCGAATGATCATGAGCCATCCCTTCGACACACTCGATTACGCAAAGAAACTGGCGTCGGCTGGCTTGCCGGTCCCGCAGGCCGAACTGCAAGCGCAGTTGCTTGGCGACGTACTGGGAAAGTCGGTCGCCACACCGGATGATCTGGGTGCACTGAGCCAGAATCTTTCCGGCAAGATTGACAGTCTGGGGCAAGATGTCAAATGCAAAATTGATCATCTGGACCAACACGTTAAAAGCCAGATTGATAATCTGGACCAACACGTTAAAAGTCAGATTGATAATCTGGAACAACGTGTCGATAGCAAGATTGATAACCTGGAAAGCAAAATTGACAGCTTGGAACAGCGTATCGACAGCAAACTTGAGAACCTGGAACAGCGTATCGACAGCAAACTTGAAAACCTGGAACAACGCATCGACAGCAAAATTGAGAACCTGGAACAACACGTCGACAGCAAAATCGACAGCCTGGAACAACGCCTGGAAAGCAAAATGGACAATCAGGAACTGCGCAGCGACAACAAATTGGCAGCCTATGCCCGCAAGGTCGATAACCGGCTCACCAGCATGAACGGCGATATCTCCCTGCTGAAATGGATGACAGGCACCACGATCGGACTACTCTTCACTGTGTTGTTCAAGCTCTTCATGCACTGAGACGACTGTCATCCCGACGTCACGCCAATCCCAAGCGGATGGCCTCTCCTCCCCATAAGTGTTGTATTTTTACATCGCGCAATCCGGTAGTAATTCCCCTGTAACCGCCCGAACCGCGCCCCTGCTGGCGTGACGCCTTTGCGCTCACGAACATCAGCCAAACCGTATACCCACTATTCGAAAATTTCACTGACGAAATAGTGCGATTCCCGCATCATCGCTTCGCTGCCAGCCTTTCTGGCTTCACCCACACGCCCGTCGCCCGCTGATAAAAACCAAAATGGAGTTGTCATGTCCTGTCTCAAGAAAAGCCCGTTTGTCTCCGCCGCTGCCCTCGCTGCACTGATGCTCGCCGGTGGCGCTGCCCAGGCAGCCGACTGGAGTGATACCTATCTGGGTTACCGCTACGGTACGAAGTTCGCCGAGCCCTACAACCAGGGCGATATCAGCAAAAACATTTTTTCGCTGACCCACGCCAGCGGCTACAAATACGGTACCAACTTCCTGAACGTGGACGTGCTGCTGTCGAACAGCAAGGACCCGGCCAAAACAAGTACCTCCAGTGGTGCGCAAGAAATTTACATTGTGTATCGCCACACGCTGGACATCGGCAAGATCACCGGATCACCGATCACTTTCGGTCCGGTACGCGGCGTCGGCATTACTGGCGGATTTGATGTCAATACCAAGAACGATGCCGGGTACGGGTCAAAAAAACGCATGCTGGTACTTGGCCCGACGCTGATGATGGATGTCCCCGGCTTCCTGAACCTGAGCGTGCTGATGCTGCGCGAAAGCAACCAGCCGTATTTCATCAACGACCGCTACACCTACAAGTTACATCCGATGCTCAGCGCAGCCTGGGGTATCCCGCTGCCAGTGAGCGCCGTACCGACCTCGTTCGAAGGCTATGCCAATTTCATCGCTGCCAAAGGCAAGGACGAAGTCGGCAATGGCACATCACCAGAGACCAATGTCGACATGCAGGTCATGTTTGATGTCGGTTCGCTGTCCGGCATGGGCAAGAACACATTCCGTCTGGGCGTCGAATATCAGTACTGGAAAAACAAGTTCGGCGGTTCGGCATCGATCGCCGGCACCAAGGCCAGCACACCGATGGTCCGTCTGGAATACCACTTCTAAATTCTGCTTCACAAAAAAGGCCACCGCGCGGCGCTTGCCGGGCGGTGGCCTTTTTCATTGCGCGACGAGACGTCGGTTACGCGACTCCGTGCGCAGTGAACCACGCCAGGCATTTCTTCCAGCCATCCTTCGCATCGGCTTCGACATAGCTGGCCCGATAGTCGGCATGAAACGCGTGACCTGCATTTGGAAACACGACAAATTCGGATTGGCTCTTCCCCTTGGCCAGCGCTTCCTTCATCGTCGCGATGCTTTCCTGCGAAATACCGGTGTCCTTGCCGCCGTACAGACCCAGCACGGGCACGGTCAGCGTCGGTGCCAGTTCTGTTACCGACATCGGATTGAGTGCCGACTTGTTGCCTTGCAGCTGACCGTACCAAGACACGCCAGCGCGCACTGTCGGATTGTGGGCCGCGTACAGCCAGGTAATCCGGCCACCCCAGCAGAATCCGGTGATACCCATCCGCGCGACATCGCCGCCGTTGGCCTTTGCATAGGCGACGACGGCATCGAGGTCGGTCATCACTTGCGCGTCGGGGACTTTCGAGACAACGTTCTTGATCAGCTCCGGGATCGAGATCGCCGCCTTGGCATCGCCCTGACGCAGAAACAGGTCCGGTGCCAGCGCCAGATAGCCGAGCTTGGCAAAGCGTCGCGCCACATCGGCGATGTGTTCGTGTACGCCAAAAATTTCAGAAATCACCAGAATCACTGGCAGGTTGCTCTTGCCGGCAGGTTGCGCGCGATAGACCGGCACGTTCTGACCATTGACGGTTACGTTGATGGTACCGGCGGTCAGGCCGTCGGTATCGGTCATGATCATGGTCTGCGCCGCAACAGGCATGACGGCAGCCGCAAAGCCGGTGCCGATCGAGACTTTCATGAAGGTGCGACGGTCAAAGCCGTCGGGGAAGGCGCTTGTACCTATCAGCGATGCGGCGTCCTGCTTCTGGTGATCATTCATGGCGTTCCTTTGGTGAAGTGAACAAACAGTCAACGAAAAGTGCAGCGGCAATCATAGTCAATCCGGGACGATCATGCATCAGCAAGAGCCTCAGTGCGCCTCGTCCCAGTTCTTGCCGATACCGACTTCTGCCGTCAGCGGCACCTTCAGTTCGGCGACACCGGCCATCAGCGCCGGCAATTTCACCCGCACCAGTTCCAGCTCCTCCTGCGGCACTTCGAGCACCAGTTCATCGTGCACCTGCATCACCATCAGCGACTTGAGGCCATCGGTCTCAAGCCAACCTTGCACCGCCACCATCGACAGCTTGATCAAATCAGCCGCCGTGCCCTGCATGGGCGCATTGATCGCGGCGCGCTCGGCACCTTGCCGGCGCGGACCATTCGGTGAATTGATTTCGGGCAGCCACAAACGACGACCGAAGACGGTTTCGACATAGCCATGCGCCTTGGCTTTCAGGCGCGTCTCGTCCATGAATTGCTTGACCCCGGAAAACCGTGCGAAGTATTTGTCGATATAGCTCTGCGCTGCGCCGCGTTCGATGCCGAGATTGCCGGCCAGTCCGAATGCGCTCATGCCGTAGATCAAACCAAAGTTGATGACCTTGGCATAGCGGCGCTGTTCGGTCGTCACGTCGGCAGCACTGGTCGAAAAAATTTCGGCTGCCGTGGCGCGATGGATGTCGATGCCGTCGGCAAACGCGCGCAGCATGTTGGCGTCGCCAGACAGGTGCGCCATGATGCGCAATTCAATTTGCGAATAATCGGCCGAGACGATCACGCTGCCGGCCGGTGCAACAAAGGCTTCGCGGATGCGCCGACCTTCGGCGGTGCGGATCGGGATGTTCTGCAGGTTCGGTTCGTTCGAGGCCAGCCGGCCGGTGACCGCCACCGTCTGCGCATAGTTGGTGTGGACCCGGCCGGTGGTCGGATCGATC
>CANFED010000282.1 GCA_947445995.1 Oxalobacteraceae bacterium
ATGATGGTCGAGATGGCCGGGTCACGATTCAGAAAGCACCCGATCTTCAGTTCGGCCAATTGACGTGCGATCGTATCTGCCGCGTCGTCTTGTCCGACCACACCAAGCAAGCCAACCTGCGCTCCCAGCATCGCGGCATTGCGTGCCACGTTGGCAGCACCGCCCAGACGCTCTTCGCGCCGCTCGACGCGCACGATGGGCACCGGGGCTTCCGGTGAAATCCGGCTGACCTCGCCAAACCAGTAACGATCCAGCATGATGTCGCCTACCACCAGAATGCGACTGGCAGCCAATGCGTTCGGGTGCGCGATCATGCCTGCGTCAGGACCGAGCGGCCAATGCCGTGATATTCAATGCCTGCAGCGACCATCGCATCAGGCTCGAACAAATTGCGACCATCGAAGATCACCGGCGCTTTGAGTAATTTTTTCAGGGCGACAAAATCGGGACTGCGGAAAGCCTTCCATTCCGTGACGATCACCAGCGCATCGGCGTCCTTGAGCGCGTCGGTCGGATTGTCACAAAAGCGGATGCGTGCCGCTGCCGCAGAATCAGCGGCGAAGTCCAGCGCAAGCGCACGTCGCGCCTCGGGCATCGCGACCGGATCATGGACCGCTACGGAAGCGCCACGCGCCAGCAATTCAGCGATCAGCACCCGCGACGAGGCTTCGCGCATGTCATCGGTGTTGGGCTTGAAGGCCAGTCCCCAGATGGCGAAGTGCCGTCCCGCCAGGTCTGCACCAAAGCGGCTGACGATCTTGCCACCCAATACATGCTTCTGGCGATCATTGACGGCCTCGACGGCACGCAGGATCAGCAATTCCTGACCATGCGCGCGCGCGGTTCGCTCCAGTGCCTGCACGTCTTTCGGAAAACAGGAGCCTCCATACCCACAGCCGGCGTAGAGAAAGCTGTAGCCAATCCGCGGATCGGAACCGATACCCTGGCGCACCGACTCGATATCGACGCCGACATGGTCGGCCAGGTTGGCCAGTTCATTCATGAATGAAATACGCGTCGCCAGCATCGCATTGGCGGCGTATTTGGTGAACTCCGCCGAACGGACATCCATCCAGAACGTGCGTTCATGATTGCGATTGAATGGCGCGTACAAATTCTTCATGAGCTGGCGCGCCTGCATCCCGCCAGGGGTCGTGTCGCAGCCGATGACAATGCGATCGGGACGCATGAAGTCTTCGACTGCAGCACCCTCTTTCAGGAACTCCGGATTGGAGACGACCGAAAAAGTCGCGGTGCTATTGCGCTCATTTAATGTGGCTTGCATCGACGCGGTGACCTTGTCGGCGGTGCCTACAGGAACGGTTGATTTATCGACGACAACCTTGAAGCCGGTCATGTAGCGACCGATGTTGCGTGCTGCCGCCAGGACATATTGCAGATCGGCGGAACCGTCTTCATCAGGCGGCGTACCGACGGCGATGAACTGGATGTCGCCATGCGCGACACTGGCTGCCACATCAGTAGAAAATGTCAGCCGTCCGGCAGCGCGATTACGCGCAACCACGTCGGCCAGACCCGGCTCGTGAATCGGAATGCCGCCGGCATTGAGCAGGTCGATCTTGCTCTGGTCAACATCAAGGCAGAACACCGTATTGCCAAGTTCGGCCAGACAGGCGCCAGTGACAAGGCCAACATAGCCGGTACCAATTATTGTTATTTTCATTGCGGAGTTCTCGCTGCAAATGCACGCCTGCCGTGACAGGCGCGCCGGTTAATTAGTTCATCACGTTCAATTCTTCGGTACGACGCGGCGAATAGGTTTCCCAGCGACTGCAACCCGGACATTGCCAGTAAAACTGGCGGGCCTTGAAGCCGCAGTGACTGCACTGATAACGCGCCAGTTTCTGCGCATAGCCATGTACCAGATTCTTGACCAGCGATAGCTCGGGTCGCACGCTCGGAGGCGCATCCATCAGGCGCGCATCAAGTAACTTGTCGAGGCCCAGCAAGGTCGGCGTGCGGCGCAACTCGTCGCTGACCAGCTGGTTCGCCGCTTCAACGCCATCGAGCTCCAGCACCGCCTTGAACACGACTTCCAGCAAGTCGATCGACGAGGCTTCGGCCATGTACGACTTGAGCAGGTTGGCCCCTTCTTGCGCACGTCCCAACGTGCGGTAACCATCCATCAAGCGCTGCGCCACCAGCGCGACGTGCGGCACACTTTGCTGTTCGACCCGCCGCCAGGCCAGCAATGCCGCCTCGATGTCGCCGTTGGCAAGGTGCACGTCGCCGATCAGCAAGGTCGCCCGGACATTCTTGCGGTCTGCCAGCAAGGCTTTTTCGAGCACCTTCAATGCCGCGTCGGCATGGGTATGCACCAGTTCATCCTGTGCAATTTCGCAATAGAACTGGGCAATCTCTTTTTGCCGTCCGCCTGCGCCGGACTCTTGCAATGCGGTTGCTGCATCGATCGCGCGCGTCCATTCTTTTTCACGCTGATAAATCTCGAGCAGCGCACGGCGCGCCTGCGCGCTGTACTGGGTTTCAACGAGCAGGTTGAAGGTTTCCTCGGCGCGATCGAGCAACCCTGCCTTCAGGTAATCCTGTCCAAGTTCGTACTGCGCGTGGACCTGATGTTCGAGCGGCAAATCGGGACGCGCCAGCAAGTTCTGATGCACTCTGATGGCCCGTTCGGTTTCACCACGACGGCGGAACAGGTTACCCAACGCAAAGTGCAACTCGACCGTTTCCGGATCAAGCTTGACGATTTCAATGAAGGCGTCGATGGCCTTGTCGGGTTGCTCGTTGAGCAGAAAATTCAATCCCTTGAAATAGCCGCTCGGCAAAGTGCGCGACTCGGCGATCAGTTGACGGATATCGACCCGAGCCGCAATCCAGCCAAGGCCAAAAAAAATCGGAATACCAAGTAACCACCAAATTTCAAATTCCATGTGTTACCAGGACTTTCATGTGTTTGATCGGAGATTCATAAAACAATTAGCTGACAACCGAATCGGGTTGCGGTGGCTGGGACCGGGCTTCACGCACGGCCTGCTGCTCTTGCAACATCGTCGCGATCACTTTTTTGTGGCGAGTCAGTTCACGACGATGGCGTACGAAGGACGGCAGCATACCGAACACGCCGAGGATCGCGCCTATGGCAAAAAATCCGAATAGCAGCATGACCAGCGGGCCACGGATTTCGTAGCCGAGAAAAAAATTCAATGCGGCTTCCTGGGTGTTCTTCAACGCAAATCCAAAAAACAGCACTGCGACCAGCGCAGATAAAATTTTAAGCAGGAATTTCATGTGCATCTCCTTGTTGGCAAAGCGGATGTTATCAGCCCATGATGCGCAAACGGTGAATACGGAACAGCAGATTGTTTGCCGTCGTCAATTCGAATCGACGAAATTGTACGTGAAAAAAAACGGCATCCGAGGATGCCGTTTTATTTTCATGCAAACAATTCAGTCCTCGATGATCGGTTGCCCGACCATCGCATCAACCCGCTCACGCAATTCCTTGCCAGGCTTGAAGTGTGGCACCCGTTTTTCGGGAACCATTACTTTTTCACCTGACTTCGGATTTCGTCCAATCCGAGGCGGCCGACTGTTCAATGAAAAACTGCCAAACCCGCGTATCTCGATGCGCTGGCCTGAGGCCAGCGCATCGGTCATTGCGTCGAGAATTGTCTTGACCGCGTAATCCGCATCTTTTGCTACCAGTTGCGGATACCGTTCGGCCAAGCGAGCAATCAGTTCAGACTTGGTCATTTACAAGCGCGGCAACAATTAGTTCTTGTTGTCGAATTTAGCTTTCAGCAAAGCGCCGAGGCTGGTGGTACCGGAAGCAGCGTTCGAATCCGTAGCGGTCGACATCTTGCGCATTTCTTCTTGCGTTTCGACATTGTCTTTAGCCTTGATCGACAACTGGATACCGCGAGCCTTACGATCGATGTTCAGGACCATGGCTTCGACGCTATCGCCAACCTTCAGGTGCGTACCAGCATCTTCAACGCGGTCACGCGAGATTTCGGAAGCGCGCAAGTAGCCTTCGACTTCTTCGGACAACTGGATCACGGCGCCTTTAGGCTCGACCATCTTGACGATACCGGTCACCAGTGAGCCCTTGTCGTTCATGGCTGCGAAGTTGTTGAACGGATCGCCTTCGAGTTGCTTGACACCCAGTGAAACGCGCTCGCGCTCGACATCGATGGCCAGCACGATGGCTTCGAGTTCGTCGCCTTTTTTGAACCGGCGAACAGCTTCTTCGCCTGTTTCGGTCCACGACAGATCCGACAGATGCACCAGACCATCGATGTTGCCAGCCAGGCCGATGAACACGCCGAAGTCGGTGATCGACTTGATTGCGCCACGGACTTTGTCGCCCTTTTTATGGGTGACAGCGAAGTCATCCCAAGGATTGGCTTTGCACTGCTTCATGCCAAGGCTGATACGGCGACGCTCTTCGTCGATTTCCAGAACCATGACTTCCACTTCGTCGCCCAACTGGACAACTTTGTTTGGTGCCACGTTCTTGTTGGTCCAATCCATTTCGGAAACGTGAACCAGACCTTCGATACCCTGCTCGACTTCAACGAATGCGCCGTAGTCGGTGAGGTTCGTGACCTTGCCGAACAGACGGGTGCTTTGTGGGTAACGACGTGACAGACCGGTCCAAGGATCGTCGCCCAGCTGCTTGACGCCCAGCGAAACGCGGTTCTTTTCTTGATCGTACTTGAGGACCTTGGCAGTGATTTCCTGACCGACGGTGAGCACTTCCGATGGGTGACGCACACGACGCCATGCCAGATCGGTGATGTGCAACAAGCCATCGATGCCGCCCAGGTCGACGAATGCGCCATAGTCGGTGATGTTCTTGACGATACCGGTAACGACGGTACCTTCTTTCAGCGTTTCCATCAGTTTCTGACGCTCTTCACCCATCGAAGCTTCGATGACGGCGCGGCGGGACAGAACGACGTTGTTACGCTTGCGGTCCAGTTTGATGACCTTGAATTCGAGGGTCTTGCCTTCGAACGGGGTGGTGTCCTTGACCGGACGGGTATCGACCAACGAACCTGGAAGGAACGCGCGGATACCGTTAGTCAGAACGGTCAGGCCGCCCTTGACCTTGCCGTTGACGGTACCGATAACGATCTCGCCGGACTCCATCGCTTTTTCGAGCGAGAGCCACGATGCGAGGCGCTTGGCCTTGTCGCGGGACAGGATGGTGTCGCCGAA
>CANFED010000283.1 GCA_947445995.1 Oxalobacteraceae bacterium
TAATGAGCATGACCAGCCGGTCAATACCGATACCGCAACCACCGGCCGGTGGCATGCCGTATTCGAGAGCGCGGATGTAATCGGCGTCATAGAACATGGCCTCTTCATCGCCGGCATCCTTGGCCGCGACCTGTGCCTGAAAACGTGCCGCCTGGTCTTCGGCATCGTTCAATTCCGAGAATCCGTTGGCCAGCTCGCGCCCGCAAATGAACAGCTCGAAACGCTCGGTGATGCCGGGTACCGTATCGGAGGCGCGCGCCAGTGGCGACACTTCGGCCGGGTAGTCGACGATGTAGGTCGGCTCCCACAATTGCGCTTCGGCAGTCTCTTCAAACAGCGCCAGTTGCAAGGCACCAAGGCCGGCTGTGGCGAACGGCTTGACGCCGAATTTTTTCAGTTCGGCTTTAATGAACTCGGCATCGGCCAGTTGCTCGGCACTGTATTGCGGCGCGTAATGATTGATCGCACCAAGGATCGTGAAGCGCCGGAACGGCTGGCTCAGATCGAGTGGTCGACCCTGATACGTCAGGCTGGCGGTACCGTGCGCATCGATGGCTGCCTGACGAATCACCGCTTCTGTAAAGTCCATCAGCCAGTGGTAATCGACATACGCGGCATAGAATTCCATCATCGTGAATTCCGGATTGTGACGTGGCGACACGCCCTCGTTACGGAAATTGCGATTGACTTCAAAGACGCGCTCGAAACCACCAACCACCAGTCGCTTCAAGTACAGCTCGGGGGCGATGCGCAGGAACATCTGCATGTCGAGCGCATTGTGATGCGTGATAAATGGCTTGGCCGCCGCACCGCCGGGAATGGTGTGCAGCATCGGCGTTTCGACTTCCATGAACTCGTGCTCGTTCATGAAGCGACGAATCGACGACATCGTCGCCGTGCGCGCCTTGAACGTGCGGCGCGTTTCTTCGCTCATGATCAGGTCGACATAACGCTGGCGATATTTCATTTCCTGATCAGCCAGACCATGAAATTTATCCGGTAACGGACGCAGCGATTTGGTGATCAGGCGTAGCGCCGTGACCTTGATCGACAGCTCGCCGGTCTTGGTCTTGAACAGGATGCCTTCGGCACCGAGGATGTCACCGAGGTCGTAATGCTTGAAGGCGTCATGCGCTTCGACGCCGATGTTGTCGTTGGTGATGTAGAGCTGGATGCGGCCATCGGCGCGCACGCCGGAGGCATCCTGCAGCGTCGCGAACGAGGCTTTTCCCATCACCCGCTTGAGCATCATGCGACCGGCCACGACGACCTTGGCAGCGGCGCTATCGAGGGCAAGATTGTCCAGTTCACCGTATTGCAGGTGCAGCGCGGCAGCCTTGTGCTGCGGCCGGAAATCATTCGGGAAAGCGATACCGGCAGCCCGGATGGCGCTCAGCTTGGCGCGCCGCTCGGCCAGAATCGAATGTTCGTCCGGGGCCGGTACGTCAGCGGCGACTTCAGTGTTGGTGGTCATGGAATGGGCAATCAAAAAAAGTGAACTACACGCCTAACTTGAGCGAGGCTGCAATGAATTCGTCGATATCGCCATCAAGCACCGCCTTGGTATTGCCGGTCTCGAAGCTGGTTCGCAAATCCTTGATGCGTGATTGATCCAGCACGTAGGAACGAATCTGATGGCCCCAGCCGATATCGGTCTTGGAGTCTTCCAGTTTTTGCTGGTCGCTCATGCGCTTGCGCATCTCGTGTTCATACAGACGTGACTTGAGCATCGCCCATGCTTCGGCGCGATTGCGGTGCTGGCTGCGATCGTTCTGGCATTGCACGACGATACCGGTCGGGCCATGCGTCAGGCGCACGGCAGAATCGGTCTTGTTGATGTGCTGTCCACCCGCGCCAGAAGCACGATAGGTATCGACGCGCACGTCGGCCGGATTGATATCGATCTCCAGCGAGTCATCGACTTCCGGATACACGAACAGGCTTGAAAACGACGTGTGGCGACCATTCGCAGAATCAAACGGCGACTTGCGCACAAGGCGGTGCACGCCAGTTTCGGTACGCAAGAAGCCATAGGCGTAATCGCCTTCAACCTTGATTGTGACGGTCTTGATACCAGCAATCTCGCCGTCGGACTGTTCCAGAATTTCGGTCTTGAATCCCTTGCGTTCGCAATAGCGCAAGTACTGGCGCATCAGCATCGAGGCCCAATCCTGTGCTTCGGTTCCGCCTGCACCGGCCTGAATGTCGATGAAGCAGTTGTTCGGGTCCATCGGATTGCTGAACATGCGGCGAAATTCCATGCCCTCAACCAGCTTTTGCAAACCGTGGGTATCTTCTTCGATGGCTTGCAGCGTGTCGAAATCCTTTTCTTCGCGCGCCATCGCAAACAGGTCTCGGGCGTCGCCGAGTTCGGCATCGATCTTGATGAGCGTGAGCACGATCGATTCGAGGGATTTTTTTTCTTTGCCGAGGTCTTGCGCGCGCTTCTGGTCATCCCAGATTTTCGGATCTTCGAGTTCGGCGTTGACCTGGTCCAGTTTCTCTGACTTCAGATCGAAGTCAAAGATACCTCCGAAGTTCGTTGGCGCGGATGGTCAGGTCTGCGAGCAGCCCTTCCAGAGAATTGAGTTGTTCTGCTTCCATGATGTCTTCTTTTGTCTTATCCGTAAAAGCCGAAATTATACGCGAGCGGGGGACATTCTCAGCCGTCGCGTGCCGCATCATCGCGTTGATCCTGCAGCTTGCGCACGATCTGGATAGACAGTTTCAGCGCGTAGAGCTGATTGAAGTAACGCGAGGGTAAATCGATCTGATGGACCGCTGCATCGAGCTGCATCAATTGTTCGTGCCAGAGATGGCGTTGCGCCGCGGTTGGCGCTGTCGTCGTGCGCAACGCATCTTCAAGTGCGTTGAGTTCGTAATACCAGTGCGACAGACGTGTGCGGACCCGATAGATGAGCAGGCGTGGCACCGTTTGCAGCAATGCAAACAGTAGCGCCAGCAAAGGCACCAGAATCACGAAACGCTGTTCGATAAAATTAGCCAGCCAGAAGGGCAGGTAATTTTGCAGGAACGGACGGCCCGTACGGAAGTAGCGACGGGCTTGCTCTGAAATCGGAAAATCATCGACGTGCTGGTTCGGGAACTCATTGCGCGCGGAAAAAAATCCCGGCTCGGCATGAACTTCAACGGCCGTATCGAGCAGCGCATAAACCAGTGACGGATGCAGGCGGTTCTTGGCGACCAGCATGGCGGTGGCCGATAGCAGCGTTACATCCTGTGCGGGCAGGTCGCGCTGCAGATCAATCGCGCCGCGCGGGAACACCACTTTCGACAGCGATGGAAACGTGCGCACGATGGCATCGGCCTGGCTGAAATTCATGAGCTTCAGATCACTGCCAAGCAGTTTCGCCACCAACGGTGTTTTTGGAATGCCGATAAAAAATCCGGCATCGATCGCGCCGCTGCGCAGTTGCACGTCAGCTTGCTGGGCGGTCATGTCGGTCAGCGTCGTGTTGCTCGCATTGATACCATGTACCGCCAGCAAATCGATGGTGAGCTTGCGCAAACCACTGCCGGGGAGGCCGACGGCCAGGCGTTTTCCGGTGAGCTGGGCGATCTGATCGATCGTCTTGCTGCCGTTGTAGAACAGCCAGATCGGTTCATACGAAACCGCTGTCAGAACTTCGAGGTCAGGTGCGTCGCGCGCGTCACCGATACCGGACTGCACCAGCGCCAGATCGATGTCACTGCCAGGATCTTTCAGACGCTGATAATTTTCTACCGATCCGGATGATTTGCGTAGTTCGAGTCGGATGCCCTGACGCGCCAGTATGTCGGCGTACTTTTTCGCATAGGCGCTGTAAATGCCGTCGTCATTGCCGACGCTCATGATGATGGTCTTGTTCGGCTGCGGTTGCATCTGGAGCCAGCCGATCCAGATCAGTGCGATGACAACCGCACACAGTGCGGGGACGTACCAGCGGCGTCTCAATAGCGTGGCGATGAAGTTGAGTGACATGGGCTAGTCCGGATCAGCCGGTACGAAAGGAGGGAGTCTGCGGTCCAGCGTTACTGGCGGTTCAGACCTTCTTTTTTTGCTGGACCCGCTGCTGCTGCTTCTTCTGTGTTTGCTGCTTGTTCTGCTTCTGCTCGAACAGCTTGATCGCATCCATTTTTGCCTGCTCTGGCGTGCACATCGCCGGCACATCATCATGCACACTGAAAAATTCGGCCTCTTGTGCATCCATCACGATCTTGATCGCGGCGGCATCATCGAGATCGTATAGCTCAGTGAGGAGGGTGGTGACTTCATCCAGAAATTCTTCGTACGTCATGCGAGGCTTTCATTATTTGCGGTTCGCAAAAGTATACGTTGAAAACGTCCGGTCGCCTTTTTTAAAGACGACTTATTTGCGGTCGCGGTACGGCCGTGACTTCGGAGATCCATCACGCGGATCATGCGCATTCGGCATATTCGACCATCAACTGCACGCGCGTTACGCCGTTGTACTCGTTGGCATCAAGCCGGTATGCCACCCGCGCGCGGCCGCCAAGATCGTCGGTGTGACCGAACCAGATCGCATCAAAGCGCTGGCCATTGCGTTCGAGCTGCAGCTTCAGATGCCGTTCCTTCAGGATGCGCTGGCTGATGACGCGGAATTCATCACAGAACACCGGCGGCGCAAAACCCTGGCCCCAGACCTGGCCATCGAGCAGGTCGATGAACTGGGTCGTGAAAAAAGCATCTTCCAGCGAACCGTCATTTTCAAGTACGCGTTCGAGCTGATTTTGCGTCAGCCAGCTGCGCCCGACGGCTTCGAACGCCGCTGCGAACGCATCGAAATTTTCTGCCCGCAAAGTCAGGCCGGCGGCCATTGCATGCCCGCCGAACTTGTCGATGAGGGTCGGTGCGTGTTTTGACACCAGATCGAGTGCATCGCGCAAATGAAAGCCCGGAATCGAGCGTCCGGAACCTTTGATCCAGCCATCGCTGGCTGGCGCAAAGGTAATCGTCGGCCGATAAAATTTGTCCTTCAGGCGCGAGGCCACGATGCCGATGACACCCTGGTGCCAGCCGGCGTCGAAGACGCTGATCGTCGACTTGTCGTGCGGATCGAAGCTGTCGAGTAACTCTAGCGCCGTGTCTTGCATGTCGGCTTCGATGTCGCGCCGCTCGCGGTTGATCGTATCGAGCTGCTGGGCAATCGCCCAGGCGCGGCCTTCGTCGTCGGTGGTCAGGCA
>CANFED010000284.1 GCA_947445995.1 Oxalobacteraceae bacterium
AGCATCGTGTTGCGCGCCGCATCGACACCGACCAGCGAACTGAGGCTCTCGACATCGGGGTCTTGAAGAATCGCCGCGGCGGCTTCTTGCTGCAATTGCGCCATGCGCGCGTACGACACCGTTTGCGCGGCTTCGATACGGGCTTGCAACTGGCCGGTGTCCTGAGTCGGAAACAGGCCCTTCGGAATTACCAGGTACAGCACCACCGTCAACGCCAGCGTCGCAGCGGCCACCAGCAATGTCAGGGTCTGGTGCACCAGCACCCAGCTCAAGCCACGGTCGTAGCGCACCATCACGTCATCGGAAAAGCGCTGCATGCGTCCCGGTGGCGCGTCGCTCTTGACTTGCGGCTTGAGCCAGCGCGCCGACATCATCGGCACCAGCGTCAGCGACACGACCGCCGAAATCAGGATCGTGATCGACAGCGTGACCGCAAATTCACGGAACAACCGACCCACCACATCGCCCATGAACAGCAGCGGAATCAGCACTGCAATGAGCGACACCGTCAGCGAAATAATCGTGAAGCCGATCTGCGCCGCGCCCTTCAAGGCGGCCGCCATCGCGCTCTCGCCTTCTTCGAGATAGCGCGCGATATTCTCTATCATCACGATCGCATCATCGACCACAAAACCGGTCGCAATTGTCAGCGCCATCAGGCTCAGGTTGTTCAGGCTATAGCCGAGCAGATACATCACCCCGCAACTGCCGATCAATGAAATCGGCACGGCCAGACTGGCAATGATGGTGGCGCGCCAGTCGCGCAAGAACGCAAAAATCACCAGCACCACCAGCAAGACCGCCAGCAGCAATTCGGTCTGGACATGTTCGACCGACGAGCGGATACCCGTGGTGCGGTCGCTCAGTACGGCCACTTTCAGCGCAGCCGGCAGACCGGCTTGCAATTCGGGCAGGCGCTTCTTGATGGCGTCGACGGTCGCGATCACGTTGGCACCGGGCTGGCGCTGGACATTGAGAATGATGGCCGGATGCAGGCCGGACCAGGCACCAAGCTTGACGTTCTCGGCGCTGTTGACGACCTGGGCAACGTTCGACATGCGCACCGGCGCGCCATTCTTGTAGGCCACGATCAGGTTGCGATAATCGTCGGCCGCCAGCAACTGGTCATTGGCGTTGATCGTGTAGGACCGCGCCGGCCCGTCGAAACTGCCCTTCGCGCTATTGGCGTTGGCCGCAGCAATCGCGGTGCGCAAGGTATCGAGGCCGAGGCCGTACGAGGCGAGTGCCGCGGTATCGGCCTGGATACGCACGGCCGGGCGCTGGCCACCGGCCAGCGAGACCAGCCCGACGCCATCGACCTGGCTAATCTTCAGCGCCAGCCGGGTGTTGACCAGGTTCTGGACTTCGGTCAGCGGCAGCGTATCCGACGTAATCGCCAGCGTCAGTACCGGCGCGTCAGCCGGATTGACCTTGGCGTAAACCGGCGGTGCCGGCAAGTCGGCTGGCAGCAACGAACCGCCGGCATTGATGGCGGCCTGCACTTCCTGCTCGGCCACGTCGAGGGTCTGGCCGAGACCAAATTGCAGCGTGATGATCGATACGCCGGCAGCGCTGGTCGAACTCATCCGTTCGAGGCCGGACATCTGGCCAAACTGGCGTTCCAGCGGCGCGGTCACGGTCTGGCCCATCACTTCCGGACTGCCGCCGGGATACAGTGTCTGCACCTGGATGGTCGGAAAATCGACTTGCGGCAACGCCGAGAGCGGCAGGAACTTGAAGCCGACGATACCGGTCAGCACGATGGCGACCATTAGCAGCGCAGTCGCTACCGGTCGCTCGATGAAGGGACGTGACGGATTCATGCCGCGGCTTTCCTGATCATGGTGCAGCTGCGGGTTGCGGACGACGGCGATGCTCGCCAGCCGCGACCGGCTTGCCATCGGCACCTAGCGCGGCGGTCTTGCCCGCGCCGGTGGCACCATTGCGCTTGCCCTTGCCGCCTGGCTTGTCCCCCGGCAGCGACACGGCAGCGCCGTCGCTGAGACGGTCGCCCCCCTCGGTGATCACGCGTTCGCCGAGCTTCAGGCCAGTGACGATTTCAACTTTGGCGACATCGGCCTGGCCGCGCGTGACCAGACGCATGCCAGCCGTGCGGTCGCTATTGAGAACGTACACGAAGTCGCCCTTGCTGCCATGACGCAGCGCCGTCACCGGGATGGTTACCGCACCGGTGATGGTGCGCAATTCCAGGCGCACATTGACAAACTGGTTCGGGAACAGCGTCATTTTGTCATTGGCAAACCGCGCCTTGGCCTTGACGGTGCCGGTCTGGACATCAATCAGGTTATCAAGCGTCGAGAAGCGTCCGGTTCCCAGCAGGGTCACGCGGGTGCGATCGAATGCGGTTACCGCCAGCTCGGCCTTTCCGGATGAACGCGCCAGCACGTCCGTCACCTGGTCCTGTGGCACGGCAAACTGCACATCGATCGGTGAGACCTGCGTGATCACGACGATACCTGCCGTGTCGCCGGCATTGACGACATTGCCGGCATCGACAACCCGCAAACCAACCCGGCCAGCGATCGGCGCGGTGATCTTGCTATAACCGAGATTGAGCCGGGCCGTGCCTTCGGTGGCACGATCGGACAGCACCGACCCCTCGAGCTGCTTGACCAGCGCCTGCTGAGTATCGACTTCCTGACGTGCAATTGAATCTTGCGCAAGCAATGTCTGAAAGCGCGCCAGCGTCACCCTGGCACTGGCCAGCTGCGCTTCATCGCGCTGGCGCTGGCCGGAGGCCTGCATCAGCGCCATCTCGTACTGACGCGGATCAATGATCGCCAGCACTTGCCCGGCGCGAACCATCTCGCCTTCGCGAAACAGAATTTGCTGCAGCACGCCACCGACCTGCGGCCGCACGGTCACCATCGCCGCAGGCATGACTGTGCCGAGTGCATCGACGACTACCGGCATGTCGGCCGCCGTGGCCGTGGCCACGCCAACCGTCGTGCTAGGTCGGCCGTTACGCCCGCCGGGAACCGGACCGGCCGGCTCACGATGTGTCAGATACCACGCCACACCGCACACGGCAGCCACTGCCAGTACTGCGATCAGGCTCCCGATCAGCAAGGAGCGACGGCCGGGTTTTTGACGGGCAGCCGGAGGCAGCGTTGCAGGTGTATCCATTATTTTTTCCTTGATGACCAGATGGTGCAGGCGAAATTTTCTAGCCGCATGATCGCATGCGACGGAGATGCTTGCCGTATGTTGCTTCGCGCAATCAATAAAATACCGGACGACGCTCTGACAGGTGATAACCGGGGTGACTTCTTACAGCGATGCGGAAGGCGAAACAGCGCGGCAATACGGGAGATACATGCCTGCGCTAGCGCAGTGCATTTATCCCGGTTGGGATGCGGAGGAACTAGCAGATCGTAGAGTGCAATAACCGAAGGGCATTACACCGAAGACTTGTTCGAGAAATGCTGCTGAATACGACGTCATCATTGTGGCCTCTATGGAATACATCGGGAAATATTAGAGACGACAACTATGCTGACATTGGGGGGATAACCTCCCCATACCCTCCCCATACCCGCCCCATCAACATGGTTGACTAATTTAGTCAAGTATCGTACTGTGAATTCCCGACAGATTTGGTCGGGTATTAAAAATGACTCCCAAGGAGAATCGCAATGACCATTTCTCTATCAACAATCGCCGAGACAAAAATCCGCGCCCAGATTCAAAAGAATGGAAAAGGATTTGGCGTCCGACTAGGCGTCAAGACGGTTGGCTGTTCCGGGCTTGCCTACACGCTTGACTATGTCGATGGCGTCAAGGAGGGCGACAAATTATTTGCTTCGGGGACAGTCAACATCGTCGTCGATGCCGCCACCCTGCCGATGGTCGATGGCTCCCATATCGACTTCGTCAAAGAAGGCCTGAGCGACGTCCTGAAAATCACGAACCCGAATGTCGACAGCGAATGCGGTTGCGGCGAGAGTTTCAACCTGAAGAAATCCAACGCGGTCGCCTGAAGCGTGACCGCACAGCAGTAAGGGCCATTGCAGGGAATCTTGTTCCTGCCGCGGTCATGCCGGTTACCCGTCTTGGTGTCTCCGGCCCAAGAACAGCGAGGGCTATACCCCATGAGTACCGTACTTCAACAATTAGTCAATCGACCCTACCCACACGGATTTGTGTCCGACATTGAGTCGGACGTTGCACCACAAGGGCTGAGCGAAGACACCATCCGCCTGATTTCAGCGAAGAAAAAAGAGCCGGAATGGCTGCTCGCCTTCCGGCTGGAGGCTTACCAGAAATGGCTGGGAATGACCGAGCCGCAATGGCAGAACGTGCACCATCCGAAAATCGATTTCCAGGCCATCAGCTATTACTCGGCACCGAAGACCAAACCCAAGCTCAACAGCATGGACGAAGTCGATCCGGAGCTGCTGCGGACTTTCGAAAAACTGGGCGTGCCGCTGCACGAGCGCATGGCGCTGGCCGGGGTTGCCGTCGACGTAATCTTCGACAGCGTATCCGTGGCGACCACCTACAAGGCCAGGCTGGCCGAAGCCGGCGTGATTTTCTGCTCGATGTCGGAAGCGGTGCTGGAACATCCCGAGCTGGTCAAAAAATATCTGGGCACCGTGGTGCCGACCGGCGACAACTTTTACGCCGCGCTCAATTCGGCGGTGTTCACCGATGGCTCGTTCTGCTACATCCCGAAGGGCGTCAAATGCCCTATGGATCTGTCGACCTATTTCCGGATCAATACCGAAGAGTCCGGCCAGTTCGAACGCACGCTGATTGTCGCCGAAGAAGGTGCCTCCGTGGTGTATCTGGAAGGCTGTACCGCACCGGCATTCAGCAGCAACCAGTTGCATGCGGCGGTGGTCGAACTGGTGGCGCTCGACAATGCCGACATCAAGTATTCAACCGTTCAGAACTGGTATGCCGGTGATGAAAACGGCGTCGGCGGCATCTACAATTTCGTCACCAAACGGGCCTTGGCCAAAGGTGTCAATTCGCGGATTAGCTGGACGCAGGTCGAGACCGGCGCAGCGATTACCTGGAAATATCCGTCCGTCATCCTGCAAGGCGAAAACGCCATCGGCGAGTTTTATTCAGTCGCCGTGACCAACCATTACCAGCAGGCCGATACCGGCACCAAGATGGTCCACATCGGCAAGAACACCCGCAGCACGATTGTCAGCAAGGGCATTTCGGCAGGC
>CANFED010000285.1 GCA_947445995.1 Oxalobacteraceae bacterium
AGGCATCGCCACAGCCGGTGGGGTCGATGACCTGCTCAACCGGTACCGGAGGGATGTCCAGCCGTTCACCACCGACATGGATTTCGGCACCGTTTTCACCGCGCGTGACCACTAGCGCGTCGACTTGCGTGGCGATCTGCGCCAGGCTCAGGCCGGTGCGTCCCGTCAGCAATTCGGCTTCGTAGTCATTGACGGCGACGTAGCTTGCCAGTGCAATGAAGTCGCGCAGTTCGGCACCACTGAACATCGGCAGGCCCTGACCCGGATCAAACACAAAGGGCACTTCCAGTGCGACGCATTCGCGTGCGTGTTGCAGCATGCCGTCACGGCCGTCCGGCGCGACGATGGCGAGCTTGACGGGGCCGGCTTGTGCCACCGTATTCAGGTGTGAAAAAGTCATCGCGCCGGGATGGAAGGCGGTGATCTGATTGCTGTCGGCATCCGTGGTGATGAAGGCTTGCGCGGTCCAGGCATCCTCGATGCCACGGATACAGCGAGTCGTGATGCCTTGCAGCGCCAGTCGTTCCAGATACGGCGTGCTGTCCTGACCGACGGTGGCCATGATCAGCGGGTCGCCGCCGAGCAGGCGCAGGTTGTAAGCGATATTGCCGGCACAACCGCCGTATTCGCGCCGCATGGCCGGCACCAGAAAGGCCACGTTAATCTTGTGTAACTGGTCTGCCAGCAGCGCTTCGGCAAAGCGTCCTTCGAACGACATGATGGTGTCGTAAGCCAGCGAGCCGCAAATCAGAGAGGTCATGGAGTGGTCCGGAAGTAAGTGAGGGTGGGCGCGGGCGCGCGATCAGGGATAAAACAGGTAGACGCGGTAATTCGAGGCTCTTAGTTGCTGCAGTTCAAACGTGATGCGGGCGCTTTGTTCACTGCTGGCGGCAAAACCACTGCCGGCCGCAGGCGGCGTTGACAGATAGTCGTTAGCAGTAAACACACGACGACTGACCGGGCGGTCGCTGCCGTCGAGCAGTGTCAGTTCGATGGCGGGCCAGCGCTGCGGCAGCGTGCTGCTGTTACGCAGCAGCAGGTTCAGCGAGAAGGTATTTTTTTTCGGATCGAGCGTGATTAGCTCGCTCGATTCGATCGATACCTGGCTGGCTTGCGCCAGCAGTTCGATGCGGCAGCCCCAGAGCGTGCAGGCAAGTTCGAGCAGTGGTTTGCTCGCTGGCAGGCGGGCGGCGATCTGATCACGCAGCAAGTAGACGCTTTGACCGAGCGCGGCAACAAGCAGTAGCAGGGCCATGACACCGAGCCAGAGTCGGCTGCGCCGCGTGAGCTGCTGGCGGCGGCGACCATGCGTGACGAAGCTCGGTTCTTCCGGCATGTCGTAGGCCGGTTCGTCATCGGCATTGTCCTGAGAGCCGGCGATCTTGCTGGTGCGCCACGGGTGTTGTTGCAACTTGAGGATGGCCTGATCCAGTTCGTCCGGGACGGCGCTGTCGTCATCCTGTCGCGACTTGGCCTTGAGCGGCACCACGAAATGCGCGTCGGCTGCCGGGACCGCGGCGATGAGCTCGTCCTCATCATCGTCATCGTCGATCAGGCGCATAAGCGTCATGCGTTGCAGCGGATCGGTGCTGACGGGATCGGCTTTGGCAATGGCGGGTGGCGCGACGACCGGGTCGAAGGCCGGATAGAAATCGTCGGAGTCGTTCGACCACAGCGGTGCGGCTGGCGGCACCGAAACCGGCACAGCTTGTTGTGCCGGTTCCGCCGGTGCTGCGACCGGCAGGTCCGGTACCGGCCTGGCTTCCGTCTTTGGCACGGCGATCTCGCCCGGTCGCAGCAAGTGTTCGATGCCGTTGAAGATTTGCTTGCAGGAGCCGCAGCGTACCAGTCCGGCACGCAGTTTGAGCTGGTCGTGCGCGACACGAAATGTCGTCTGGCAGTGCGGACATTGCGTGGCGAGTGCCATTGTCGCTAGCGGGGCGCAGTCAGCTTGCCGGACAAGGCCACCCAGCCTTCGCGTTCGGCCCAGACCGACAGCGACAGGAAGGGCGCATAGGCGGCGATGACATCGTCAGCCTGCGTGGCCAGCACACCGGAGAGGACCAGTGCACCTTCGTCGGCGAGATGGGCGCACAGCATCGGTGCCATGATTTTCAGAGGACCGGACAGGATGTTGGCGACCACGATGTCGAAGCGCTGCAAGACATCGTGGTGATGAAATTCATCCGGCAGGAAATAATCGATTTCGCAGTTGTTGCGCTCGCTGTTGAAGTTGGCCGATTCGATGGCCTGCGGATCGATATCGACGCCGATCACGGTGGCCGCGCCCAGTTTCCTGGCGACCAGCGCCAGGATGCCGGAACCACAACCGTAATCAAGCACCGAGAGGTCGGCCGGCGCATGGATTTCCAGCCACTCCATGCACAGCCGGGTGGTCGGATGACTGCCGGTGCCAAAGGCCAGACCCGGATCGAGTTCGAGGATCAGGCCATCCGGATCCGGCGCATCGTGCCAGCTCGGCACGACCCAGATATTGGTACCGATATGGATAGGGGCAAACTGCGACTGGGTCAGTCTGACCCAATCCTGTTCTTCGACATGGCGCAAGGTGAATGGCAGGTCGGCGGCGGTCAATGGCAGCGCGGCAATCGCCACGGCTTCAGCGATCAGCGCGGCGGCGTCGGTGCCGCTATCGGTCAGTGCGACGACGCGGCTGCGTTCCCAGGCGGCTTGCTTGGGTTCCATGCCGGGTTCACCAAACAGCGGTTGTTCGGCCGCCGTGCCTTCGTCCGCATCCTCGACCGAGACCGACAGTGCGCCGGCTTCCATCAGCGCATCCGACAGGCTCTCGGCCTGGTCGCGTGCGACTTCAATGACGATTTCTGTCCAGCTCATGGGCTCGCTTTATTTGATGACGGTCGTGACCTTGGCGGTCTTTGGCAAATCCGGCTTGTTGGCCAGTTTCTGTTCCAGATAATGAATGTTGGTGCCGCCTTCAATGAAGCGCGCATCGACCATTAATTCGCGATGCAATGGAATGTTGGTAAGAATGCCTTCAACCACCATTTCTGACAAGGCAATCTGCATCCGCTTGATGGCCTGGTCACGCGTGGCACCATAGGCAATCACCTTGCCGACCATCGAATCGTAATGCGGCGGCACGTAATAGCCGGCATACGCGTGCGAGTCGACCCGGATGCCGGGACCGCCCGGCGCGTGCCAGGTCAGGATCTTGCCCGGCGACGGCGTGAACTTGAATGGATCTTCGGCATTGATGCGGCACTCGATCGCATGGCCCTTGAGTTCGATGTCGCGTTGGCGATAGCGCAGTTTTTCACCGGCGGCGATGCGGATCTGTTCCTGCACGATGTCGATGCCGGTGATCATTTCGGTGACCGGATGTTCGACCTGCACGCGGGTATTCATTTCGATGAAATAGAACTCGCCGTTTTCGTAGAGGAATTCGAATGTTCCGGCACCGCGGTAACCCATCTTGCGACAGGCTTCGGCACAGCGGTCGCCAATGCGTTCGATGATCTTGCGTGGAATGCCAACGGCGGGCGCTTCCTCGATCACTTTCTGGTGGCGGCGCTGCATCGAGCAGTCGCGTTCGCCCAGCCAGACCGCGTTCTTGAAATCATCCGCGAGAATCTGGATTTCGACGTGGCGCGGATTCTCGAGGTATTTTTCCATGTAGACCTCGGGATTGCCAAAAGCAGTCCCGGCTTCGGTCTTGGTCATCGTCACGGCATTGAGCAGCGCCGCTTCGGTATGCACGACGCGCATGCCGCGTCCGCCGCCACCGCCGGCGGCCTTGATGATGACCGGATAGCCGACCTTGCGGGCGGTCTGGATGATGATCTTCGGATCGTCCGGCAAAGCGCCCTCGGAGCCGGGTACGCACGGTACGCCGGCGCGGATCATGGCCTGCTTGGCCGACACCTTGTCGCCCATCAGCCGGATCGAATCCGAACGCGGGCCGATGAAGACAAAGCCGGATTGCTCGACGCGCTCGGCGAAGTCGGCGTTTTCGGACAGGAAGCCATAGCCGGGGTGAATCGCTTCGGCATCGGTGACTTCGGCGGCGCTGATGATGGCCGGCATGTTCAGATAACTCAGCGCGGAGGGTGCTGGTCCGATGCAGACCGATTCGTCGGCCAGCTTCACGTACTTGGCATCGCGGTCGGCTTCGGAATGCACGACCACGGTTTTGATGCCCATTTCGCGGCAGGCACGCTGGATGCGCAGGGCAATTTCGCCGCGGTTGGCAATAAGGATTTTTTCAAACATGGCGTCGGCTATCGGTTCTCGGTGTCGTGGTAGGGAAGGAAGCAAGCGGGTCGGGCAAGCCGCGACACGCTCTGGTGCTTACGTCAGGCGATCACGAACAGGGGTTGGCCGAATTCGACCGGCTGGCCGTTTTCGACCAGGATATGGGTAATCACGCCGGTGGCGTCGGCATCGATTTCATTGAGCAGCTTCATCGCTTCGATGATGCACAGCGTGTCGCCTTCCTTGACGTTGGCACCTACTTCGACATACGCCGGCGTACCGGGAGCCGACGAGCGGTAGAACGTGCCCACCATCGGCGACTTGACGACGTGGCCAACCGGCTCGTCGTCGGCAGCCACCACCGCAGCGGCGACGGGTGCAGCGGGGGCCGGTGCCATGACTTGCTGCGGTTGCATCATCATCATCTGGCCTTGTGCAGCAGACGACTTGACGATGCGAACTTTGCTTTCGCCTTCAGTGACTTCGAGTTCGGCGATGTCTGACTCGGCAACCAGGTCGATCAGTGTCTTGAGTTTTCGTAAGTCCATGTAGAACCCCTTGGAATGTTTATCGTGCTGCGAATAGATGGGAGCCGGAACAGAAACAGGTTAACCGGCAACTAATGGACGAAAAATGAATTCAGAATGCGCGCGGTGCGCCCGGCAACCGCGCCATGCGCCAGAGCTGACAAACCACTCCGATTGCAGTCAGTCGCTGCGCGATGAACCGGATCACCGAGGTGTCCCGCTCATCAAAGTCGGCCCGCCCGCATGGCAGGATAGTTGGTTTCACGCCAGTTCGGACACGATTTATTGCGCAGAAGCAGTTTATTAGCCATCGAAATTGGTCACTCTGTTTGACGACGATCGCCGCATTTTGCCGTGTAATGGCTGCAGGTGGCAAGGAAAACCGGCGCGACTTACTTACAAGCCAGCAATG
>CANFED010000286.1 GCA_947445995.1 Oxalobacteraceae bacterium
CCGAGAAAGTTGTTGAGGGAGCGATTTAGGGTTTGGTTTCGGTTTCATCTTCGAGAGAATTTGGGGGAGGGGCTTCGATGGCTGTTTTAACGAAGCTCCAAGGTTTGAAGTTTTAAATTGGGTGTCGATTCGGGGCTTGTATCAAGGATGATATGTTGTAGGTAAATTTATATATAATTGATATGCCTTTCTATTTTTTTTAAAAAATAATTTACTATATTAGTATTTTTTCACTAAGCTTAATATTATATTTATAAATTTGGTTGTATTAAAAAATTTAAATTAATATCTCTTTCTCATTAAAAGTCCAATGAAAATAAAACCAAAAATTAAAAGTATATAGTTTTTCGGTTCGGGAACTGCAGATATTGTAGCGCTAACCCTTGATGCGTTGTAATAGTGAACTTGGTAATAGTATTCACCTAATATAAAGTGATTTTCATCGCCCGCCAAGTTGAAAAACGTTAAATGCTCACCATATGTGTCAGGTATTTTCTTTAGGAATTCTAAACTAGTATTAATAGTTTTACTATAGGATGATGTAAAAATATTAGTAAATCCATTTTTAGTGTCTAAATCAAAATACAATCCCCCATACTGACCATTTCCTGAGAATGCAGTGAAAGATCCATTATCATTTAACGTTCCGGTAACATTTATAATTCCAGAAATTACACCATCAGATATTTCTCCACTATAGATATCAATTTGAAAACTTTGCGTTTTTGCGTGTGCATTGGTAGTTGCCGCTATCAATAATATTGAAGTAATTATAAATATCGACCAAGTTTTCAAGAAGTTCATTTTTTTCCTTTTATATCAGAGTAAATTCACATTACAACTAGTTTTAAATCTACGCTAACGAAGAAACATGGGTATTCGATGGGGCGGGCCTTAAAACGGGTGTATTCATATTTTTGTACTTTCATATGTTTTAACATTGCCCATATTCCCAAGTTTGATGTTCAAGTTACAACATTCACTAATATACACTTAGTTTTGCTATGTGTTGCACAATAAGTAACATTGTTTGTGAAATTTTGTTTTCCTTTATCGGTCAATAGACTCTGTAGGGACGTTGTTGCTCATGAATATCCAGCCTCTCCCCATCGCATTTTTTGTTCTGTTCTCTTCCTGCTACGCAGACGAGACAGTAGATTTCTCTACTGTGAATGCGCTTCAGGCGAATCAGCTCGGCGTCATCATCAACGACGCCCATCCATTGAGCGTACAAGTAGGTGAGTACTACCGTGTCGCCCGGCAAATCCCTTCACAAAACATGATCCATGTGCGCATTCCCAATGCGCCGCACAACTTGTCACGGGTTGCCTTTGCCAAACTCAAGCAGGAAATTGATGCGCAACTAACGCCGGCGATGCAGGCGTTGCTGATGGTGTGGACCGCGCCGTATGGCGTGGAGTGCAACTCGATTACCTCGGCGATGACGCTTGGTTTTGATGCGCAGCAGTGTGTCAAGACCTGTGCTCCCGGCAAGCCCAGTCCCTATTTCAACGCGCTGACCCGCCAGCCTTTTTCCGAGTTCGGAATTCGTCCGTCGATGCTGTTGCCGACCGAGTCATTCGAACAAGCCAAGGCCTTGATCGATCGCGGTGTGCAGAGTACTTTCCGGGTCTATCCGTCGACGGCGTATTACCTGATCACGGCCGACGCGGCGCGCAATAGTCGTGCCGCGTATTTTCCTCGCAGCGGGGCGATTCCGCAAAAAAAGCTGGTGATCAGGACGTTGCGGCAAGACAGCCTGATTGATGCGGCCGATGTGATGATTTATCAAACCGGCGCAGTGTCGGTGCCGCATCTGGAGACGCTGCGTTTCCAGGCCGGCGCACTGGCCGACCATCTGACTTCGGTCGGCGGTGATTTGCTGGGCAAGAGCCAGATGAGCAGTTTGCGTTGGCTAGATGCCGGTGCGACCGCCAGTTATGGCAGCGTGTCAGAGCCGTGCAATTACTGGCAGAAGTTTCCGAATGCGAGTGTGCTGCTCAAGCATTATCTGGCGGGCGAAACGGCCATCGAGGCGTATTGGAAAAGCGTGGCGTGGCCGGCGCAGGGAGTGTTTATCGGGGAGCCGTTGGCTGCGCCGTATCGTTAAATTGGAGCGGTGGGTTCGTTGGGAGTGGTTGTGTGCAGCAGGACGTGCTTGAGTACCGTCCCTCTTGGTTACAAGCGAGAGTTCGGAAGATCCATTTATTCGTCACTTATTTGTCGTTGACGAATAAATGGAACACACTTCAGAGCTTATGAGCCTTGAACCCCACACTCAACGTATCCTTGATCTGCTGCACCGGAAAGGGATAGTACGTCCCAGCGATCTGGCGGATATCGGGGTTCCGCGGATGATTCTGAGACGTATGACGAGCAGTGGTCAGCTGGAAAAAATAGGTCGCGGTCTCTATCAGTTGCCAGGCCGTCAAGGTTCCGAGCATGAGGGTCTGACCACTGTCGCCACCAAAGTACCGCAGGCGGTATTTTGTTTGCTCAGCGCGCTGCAGTTCCATGAATTGACTACCCAACTCCCGTGGCAAGTCTGGATTGCCATGCCTCGCGGTAGCCATGTGCCCACGATGGCGTATCCGCCGGTCAAGATGGTTCAGTTTGCCGGCGAGGCCTATTCAGAAGGAATCGAGGTCCATGAGCGTGATCAGGTGACGTTGCGGGTTTTCTGTGTGGCCAAGACCATCGCCGATTGCTTCAAGCATCGTCACAAGATCGGACTCGACGTGGCGCTGGAGGCGCTCAGGGATGCACGATCACAAAAGAAAGCCAGTGCGGATGACCTCTGGCGCTTCGCCAAGATTTGCCGGGTCGCGAACGTGATGCGCCCTTACCTTGAGGTGATTGGATGAAGAAAGATCTCCCTGCGTCAGTGCGTGCACGCCTGTTGAGCGTTGCCAAGGTTCAAGGTGTTGACTTCAATCAGATCCTGGTGCGCTTTGCGCTGGAGCGCATGCTGTACCGGCTCAGTCAATCCAGGTATGCCGATCAATTCTTGCTCAAGGGAGCACTGCTGTTCACGCTTTGGTACAGCAAGGGGCTGGTGTGAAGGTAATCCAGCCAACCCGGAATTATCGTCAACCCGCACCATACGTCCTCGCCCAGATAGCCACCGCTCGTGGCTTTCAGTTGGTATCGTGCCCCCCCCCAAAAAATCATGTAACGCATGCCGTTGGTAGGGTGTGCACGGGAGTATCGTGCCCACGCGTGCGAATCGACGACCGGGCAAAATGGGAGGTCTTTCCGGTTCGCTACGGCCACCACCTACATGGGCCGACCATCCCTGATCCAGTCTTCCGTCTTACCAATTGGCAGCCGGTACCGCGCACAATTCCATGGTTCAAGATGCTGCAATTCTTGCTCCAGCATCAATCTGAAAAGGTGTTCATCGGTTTCATTGAGTGACTGCGCGGCGACCGCTTGCGATAACTGACTCCGTGAACCAATCACCTGCCGGACCGCTTCGCCGAGATGTTCGCGGAAGCGCGCGCGATCCCGATCGGGTGCCCCCATGGCATCGAGGATGGCGCGATATTTGTCGATCGCGCGTCGGTAGGTCCAGTCAAACAGTTCGATGGCGAGCGTGACGTCAAGCCGTTCGTAAACTCCCAGCATGGCGACGGCGTAGTCGCTGGCATCGACATCAAGAAAAGACAGCGGTGCACAGTTCGCCAGCATCAACGGCAGGTTTGCGCACAGCCGACTGGTCCGCTTGTTGCCATCCTCGAACGGCTGCAAATACGCAATATTCACCCACAGAAAAAATGCCGCTTCCAGCGGGTTATTGATTTGCCGCGCTTTGCCGACGATCTGTTCCAGCATCTCTTCCAGCAACGAAGGTACTTGGGTCGGCACATACACCGAGCCGGTGATGTTAACGACGGTCTTGCGGATGGCACCCAGGGAGTAGGGATTCTCCAGCAAACCCTGCATGAGCAGACTTTGCACGTTGCGCACTACGGCGACCGTAATGCCATATTCGGGGGCGGCATCGACGATGAATTCAATAGTGTCTTTGTGATTGAGCAGCATGGTTGCGTCTAGATCATCGTTTGCAGAGCGGCCCCGGATAAACAGTTCACGTGTATCAAGCAGGCTGATACGGTTGCCTTCAAGACGTGATGAATGCCATGACAAATCAATTAATAATTGCTCCAGGACTTTACGTGCGTAGGTGCCGGCCGGTTGCTGTCCTTGTACGCGTCCTTTTGCGTGCAAGCTGTCGGCGAGTTCGTGAGGCAGGAGCGACGATTGGTTGGGTACGTAGCGATCGACAAAGCGACGCTGGTACGAGACTGGCTGGCGACTGCCTAGCGGAGCGTCGAGTTGCGCACGCAGGCTTTTTGCATCGGTGCTCCATGAATGCGTGGTTGCCGTGTCGATGGTGAGGTGCTGCGGCAGTGGGAGGCCATACGTTGTGCCGCGCCCGGTGCCGGTTCGGACGATCTCTCCCGATGCCGTCATTTTTGCCAGATAACGATTGATGGTGGAACGGCTTGCCGCGACGAGGCGCGTGATGTCGTCCGCCCCGGCCGGGCCGAGGCCGCGTGCGGTTCGACTGGCGAGGTAGTCATGTATTGCGGTTGGCAGATCCAGCTTGGTCATGTCTATCCTGTCATTATTTGCGTACTTTGACAGGATAATGACAATAATGTCGTCATCCTGTCAATATTTGACAGGATGACGACAAGCTAAATCAAACGATAGTCGTCCCCGCGAGAGCCCTCAAGCCCGCCCGTAATTATCCTGAAACCGCACAATATCGTCTTCGCCCAGATAGCCGCCACTCTGCACTTCAATCATCACCAGATTCAATCTGCCCGGATTTTCCAGGCGGTGGCGATGGCCTGCCGGGATGTAGGTCGATTCATTGGTGTTGACCAGGAATTCCCGCTCGCCATTGACGACCTTGGCCATGCCGTTGACGACGATCCAGTGCTCGCTGCGGTGGTAGTGCATCTGCAGGCTGAGGCTGGCGCCGGGCTTGACTTCGATGCGCTTGATCTTAAAGCCATTGCCTTCTTCCAGCACGGTGTACGTGCCCCACGGACGATGCGCGGTGCGATGCATCTTGTGCGCCTCGTGGCCCTTGGCTTTCAGGCCAGCGTAGATGTGCTTGACGTCTTGCGCGCAGGATTTGTCGGCGATGAG
>CANFED010000287.1 GCA_947445995.1 Oxalobacteraceae bacterium
AGTAACGTAGGGTGGGCACAGCAGTTTCGTGCCCACGCGAATGCGCCATCGAAGCTGGAGTTGACCGACATTACTGGTTCGCGCGCGTGGGCACAAAGAGCTGTGCCCACCCTACGACTTGCGTTATCGAGTACTGCGCACCGGTGGCAACAGCCCGGTCGCTGGCGGTGGTTTCACTGCCAGTTCGGGAGTTGGCGTGCCTGCCGAAAGTACCTGAATGAACACTTCGTCTTCCTTGACCATCCCGAGTTCGTAACGGGCCCGCTCCTCGATCGCGCCGGTACCGGTTTTCAAGTCCTGCACTTCGGACGCGAGCTTGGTATTGCGGGCTTTCAGGTCTTCGGTTTTCTGCACGGCCGCGTTGACCTGCTGATCGAGTTCGGCCACGCGCAGCCAGCCACCCTTGCCAAACCACAGCGGGTATTGGATCAGCAATAGCAGTGCAGCCAGGCAGGTCAGGATCAGGCGCATGGTGAAGGGTGGGAGTTGACGTCGTGAGCACGGACCGTTGCAGGCCCGTGCAGCACTGTGTTAGCGCAGGTTATAAAAAGCCTGACGACCAGGATAGCTGGCGATATCACCGAGGTCTTCTTCGATGCGCAGCAGCTGGTTGTACTTGGCCATGCGGTCCGAACGCGACATCGAGCCGGTCTTGATCTGCAACGCATTGGTACCGACGGCGATGTCGGCAATGGTCGAATCTTCGGTCTCGCCGGAACGATGGGAAATGACGGCGGTGTAGCCGGCGCGCTTGGCCATTTCGATGGCGGCGAAGGTTTCTGTCAACGTGCCGATCTGGTTGATCTTGATCAGGATCGAATTGGCGATTTTCTTGTCGATGCCTTCACGCAGGATCTTGGTGTTGGTGACGAACAAGTCATCGCCCACCAGCTGGATCTTCTTGCCCAGCGCTTCGGTCAGGATGGCCCAGCCTTCCCAGTCGTTTTCCGCCATGCCGTCTTCGATCGAAATGATCGGGTACTTGTCGCACCAGGTTGCCAGCAGGTTGGTGAAATCGGTCGAACTCAGTGCCAGACCGCCTTCGCCGGCCAGCTGGTATTTGCCGTCCTTGTAGAACTCGCTGGCCGCGCAATCAAGGCCGAGCGCGATCTGCGTACCCGGCTCGTAACCGGCTTCTTCGATGGCCTGAATAATCAGCTTGATCGCCATTTCATGATTGTCGACGTTCGGTGCAAAACCACCTTCATCACCGACCGACGTAGCCAATCCCTTGGCTTTCAGGATTTTTTTCAGTGTATGGAAAATTTCGGCGCCATAACGAATGGCCTCCTTGAAGCTCGGTGCGCCCACCGGGATGATCATGAATTCCTGAATGTCGAGATTGTTGTCAGCATGCGCGCCACCATTGATGACGTTCATCATCGGTACCGGCATCTGCATCGCGCCACTGCCACCGAAGTAGCGATACAGCGGCAAGCCCGACTCTTCGGCCGCCGCTTTGGCCACGGCCATCGACACCGCCAGCGTGGCGTTGGCACCGATACGTGCCTTGTTGTCCGTGCCATCGAGATCGATCAGTGTGCGATCGAGGAAGGCTTGCTCGTTGGCGTCGAGGCCCATGATGGCTTCGGAAATTTCGGTGTTGATGAACTCGCAGGCTTTCAGGACACCCTTGCCGAAATAGCGACTCATGTCGCCATCGCGCAATTCAATGGCTTCGCGCGAACCGGTCGAGGCACCGGACGGCACCGACGCACGGCCCATGACGCCGGATTCCAGCAGGACGTCGCATTCGACGGTTGGATTGCCGCGCGAGTCTATGATTTCGCGGGCGATGATGTCAACGATGGCACTCATGATTTCTCCTGGATCTTGCTGTTTTGAATTAGGGTAAAGGGCGAACGATCAAGCACGACCGCTCAAGCGAAATCGGTTTCGAGGAAGCCGTTTTTCTTGACGACACGATCCAGTTCGATCAGCGTCGACAGCAGTTCGCGCATGCGTCCCAGCGGTACCGCGTTCGGTCCGTCGGACATCGCTTCGGCCGGATTCGGATGGGTTTCCATGAACAGACCCGCAATACCGACCGCGACCGCAGCACGCGCCAGCACCGGCACGAATTCGCGCTGACCGCCTGATGAACTGCCCTGCCCGCCCGGCAATTGCACCGAGTGGGTTGCATCGAAAACGATCGGGCAACCGGTCTCGCGCATGATCGCCAGCGAGCGCATGTCCGACACCAGATTGTTGTAGCCGAACGAAACGCCGCGTTCGCACGCCATGAAATTATCTTCCGGCAGGCCGGCTTCTTTTGCAGCAGCACGCGCCTTGTTGATCACGTTGACCATGTCATGCGGTGCCAGGAACTGGCCCTTCTTGATATTGACCGGCCGACCCGACTGCGCGCACGCATGAATGAAATCGGTCTGGCGGCACAAAAAAGCAGGAGTCTGCAACACATCGACCACGGCCGACACCGGCTTGATTTCTTCGATCGCATGGATGTCGGTCAGGACAGGGACACCCAGTTCGCGCTTGACGTCACCAAGAATCTCCAGCCCCTTGTCCATGCCGAGCCCGCGAAACGACGTTCCCGACGAGCGATTCGCCTTGTCGAACGAGGACTTGTAAATAAAGGGAATGCCGAGCGCGCTGGTGATTTCCTTGAGCTGGCCGGCGGTATCAAATGCCATCTGGCGCGACTCGATCACGCACGGACCGGCGATCAGGAAAAACGGCTGGTCGAGCCCAATGTCAAAGCCACATAATTTCATGCTGCATCCTTGAGTGAGCCGGCACCGGCCTGCTTGTGTGCCAGCGCCGCCTTGACGAACGAAATGAACAACGGATGACCGTCGCGCGGCGTGGATTTGAATTCGGGATGGTATTGCACGCCAAGGTACCACGGGTGCGAATGCGCGCCGGACCGTGGCAATTCCATGATCTCGCACAGATCTTCGGATGGCGTACGGGCCGAGACGACCAGACCGGCTTCTTCCACCCGGCTCAGGTAATGGTTGTTGGCTTCATAGCGATGACGATGGCGCTCGGTGACGACGTTGCCGTAAATTTCAGCAGCCAGCGTACCGGGCTTGACCGCGCACGTCTGGGCACCCAGACGCATCGTGCCGCCGAGATCGGAATTGATGTCGCGCTTCTCGACCTTGCCGTCGTGGTTCTGCCATTCATTGATCAGGGCCACCACCGGTTGCTCGGTCTCGTTGTCGAATTCGGTTGAATTGGCCTTCGTCAGGCCGGCGACATTGCGCGCATATTCGAGCAACGCCACCTGCATGCCAAGACAAATGCCGAGGTAAGGAATCTTGTGTTCGCGAGCATAACGGGCCGAGGTAATCTTGCCTTCGACACCGCGCTTGCCGAAACCGCCCGGCACCAGGATCGCGTCGTACTTGGCCAGACCGGCAGGACCGGTGACTTCGATATCTTCGGAATCCAGATATTCGATGTTGACGCGGCACTCGGTATGGATGCCAGCGTGACGCAAGGCTTCGGTCAGCGATTTGTAGGACTCGGTCAGGTCGACATATTTGCCGACCATGCCGATGGTGACCTCGAACTTCGGATTTTCGAGCGCATGCACCAACCGTGTCCACATCGACAGGTCGGCCGGTTTCGGTGACAGCGCGAGCTTGTCGCAGACAATCTTGTCGAGACCCTGATCGAACAGCATTTGCGGAATCTTGTAGATCGTATCGGCATCCCACACCGACATCACGGCATCTTCCGGCACGTTCGAGAACAGCGAAATCTTGGCGCGCTCGTCATCCGGGATAGGCCGGTCGGCGCGGCACAACAGCGCATCCGGAAAAATCCCGATCTCGCGTAATTTTTGTACGCTGTGCTGGGTCGGTTTGGTTTTCAGTTCACCGGCCGAGACCAGATACGGCACCAGCGTCAGGTGCACGAACGCAGCTGCATTGCGACCGGCGCGCAAACTCAGCTGACGCGCAGCTTCGAGGAATGGCAGCGATTCGATATCGCCGACGGTGCCGCCGATTTCAACCACGGCGACGTCATAGCCTTCGGCACCGCGATGGATGTAATCCTGGATTTCATTGGTGATGTGCGGGATGACTTGCACGGTCTTGCCGAGATATTCGCCACGGCGTTCCTTGCGGATCACCGATTCATAAATCTGGCCGGTCGTGAAGTTGTTGACCTTGCGCATCCGGGTGGTGATGAAGCGCTCGTAGTGACCGAGGTCGAGGTCGGTTTCCGCACCGTCATCGGTGACAAACACTTCGCCATGCTGGAACGGGCTCATCGTGCCGGGATCGACATTGATGTACGGATCAAGCTTGAGCATGGTGACTTTGAGGCCGCGCGATTCGAGAATCGCTGCGAGAGAGGCTGCTGCAATCCCTTTGCCAAGGGATGAGACGACGCCACCGGTTACGAATACAAATTTGGTCATTGCAGATAGTGCCGAACGGCACGTGCGGGAAATCGGAATTATACCGCACGCAGATTTGCCAGCCAGACTATCGACGGTAAAAAATATGCCCGGTGGTGGCGCGATCCATTACAGCGCATAGGCGAACAGCAGCCGCACAAAATTCTGCGTGCCTATGCGGCTTGGCAGTTCGCTGATTTCATTGCCGCGCCGGACCACCGAGGCACTGATGCTCCACGGCGAGCGCTGCCACACCGCGCCGATTTCCGCTTCGCCGACCAGCCGTTTCGGATCGACCGTGTGCTGGTTGCCACTCGAAAAATAACCGCCCTGCAGCGTCGCGTTATATCCGACCGCGCGCGCCTCGGCACGCAAGAATCCGTGCAGCGTCGGCTGATCCGGCAGCACATTGAGCTGCCCGGCACGCAGCAGCATGCTGGCACTGGCATCAGTAAAGATATTGCCGAAGCGCGCCTGCAGCGCCGGTGTCAGGTCGAACGCACTGCCGAGCTGCCAGCGCACCGGCGCGATCTCGCCAACCAGCACCGCGCCGAATTCATTGCGCACCTGCTTGGCCCAGCCCCGTGGCAATTCCTGGCCAATCAACCGGTGCAAGTGCGTCTGGGTCCACTCGCCACCAGCACATGGGCCGAGGCAACCAATATCCATGCCGAGCTTCCAGCGCGTGCCATCGGCCAGCGCTTGCTGGCGGTAGACACCACCGAACAGCCAGCCTGCATACGGATGATCGGACGATGCAATCTGGCTTG
>CANFED010000288.1 GCA_947445995.1 Oxalobacteraceae bacterium
CCGCGCCGCCTGCACCATGTTGCCTAACGCCTCCAAGGTCTCCGGCCAGCCACGCGTCTTCAAGCCGCAATCCGGATTCACCCATAGCCGTGCATCCGGAATCACTCCGCGCGCCTTGCGCAAAAGTCTGGTCATCTCGTCGACTTGCGCAATGCGTGGTGCGTGGATGTCATAGACGCCCGGTCCGATATCGTTCGGATAGGAAAATTCTCCAAAGCCGTCCAGTAATTCCATATCCGAACGCGAGGTTTCTATCGTGATCACGTCGGCATCCATCGCTGCGATCCACGGCAGGATGTCGTTGAATTCGGCATAGCACATGTGGGTGTGGATCTGGGTCTGGTCGGCGACGCCGGCAGCGCTGATGCGAAACGCACGCACCGCCTGATCGAGATAAGCCGGCTTGTCGCGTGCCTTCAGCGGCAAACCTTCGCGCAAGGCCGGTTCGTCGATCTGGATCATGCCGATGCCAGCCTGCTCAAGGTCGAGCACTTCATCGCGCAATGCCAGAGCAATTTGCAGCGTCGTGACGGCGCGCGGCTGGTCATCGCGCACGAACGACCATTGCAGCATCGTCACCGGCCCGGTCAGCATGCCTTTCATTGGTTTGTCGGTGAGGCTTTGGGCATAACGGCTCCAGCCGACGGTCATCGCTTCCGGGCGATAGACGTCGCCATAAATCAGTGGCGGCTTGACGCAACGCGAGCCGTAACTCTGCACCCAGCCATGTGTGGTGAAGGCAAAGCCCCATAACTGTTCGCCAAAATATTCGACCATGTCATTGCGCTCGGCCTCGCCATGTACCAGCACATCCAGCCCGAGCTGTTCCTGCTGCATGACGACGTGGCGGATTTCGGCGCGCATCTGTTCGAGATATTCCAGATGGCTGATGTCGGCACGTTTGTAGGCGGCGCGGGTTTGCCGGATCAAACTGGTTTGCGGGAACGAGCCGATGGTGGTGGTCGGGAAGAGCGGCAGTTGCCAGCGCGCTTGCTGGATCGCGATGCGGGTGGTGAACGGTGCGGTGCGTTCGGCCAGCGCAGCAGTGACCTTGCTCAAGCGCCTCTGGACCGCGCCATTGTGGATGCGCGGTGACGTGGCCCGACCCCGTCGCGCAGTACGAGCACTATCGAATGCGTCGCTGATGTTGCCTGCCAGCGCATGCTTGAGCAGTGCGACTTCATCGAGCTTCTGGACGGCGAAGGCGAGCCAGCCGCGCAGTTCGGGATCGAGCTTGTCTTCCTGCGCAAGGTCAACTGGTACATGCAGCAGCGAGCAGCTTGGCGCGATCCACAGCTTGTCACCGAGCAGCGCCTGCAGCGGTTGCAAGCGTGCCAGTGCCGCATCAAGATCGCAGCGCCAGATGTTGCGGCCATCGACGATGCCTGCCGACAGCACCCGGTCGGCGGGCCAGTCGGCCAACAGCGCATCAAGCTGCTGCGGTGCGCGTACCAGATCCAGATGCACGCCCGCCACCGGCAAGCTCCGCAGCAGCGCTGCGTGCCGGACTACATCGTCGAAATAGGTCGCCAGCAGTAGCGGCGGCGCATCGGTAGCGAGTGCTGCATAGGTCGGTGCAAATGCCGCACACCAGCGTTCATCGAGGTCCAGCGCCAGAATCGGTTCATCGATCTGGACCCATTCGACACCGGCATAACGCAGTCGCGTGAGCAAAGCCTGATAGCCGGCAATCGCCGCCGGCAGCAGGTCGAGCGCATGGTTGAGTCCGGATTTGACCTTGCCACGATGGAGCAAAGTCAGCGGACCGATCAGTGCGACTTTGACTCGATGACCAGCCGCCCGCGCTTCCGCGACTTCGTCGAACAACCAGTCGACACCGCCATCAAAGCGCGTCTCGGCACGCCATTCCGGCACCAGATAGTGGTAATTCGTATCGAACCACTTGGTCATTTCCATCGCGAAATGAGTCTGGTCGCCGCGTGCCATCGTGAAGTACTGCGACAGCGTCAGCGTGGCCGGCGCGATGCCGAAGCGCGACGGGATCGCGCCCAGCAATGCCAGTGTGCCGAGTACCTGGTCATACCAGGCGAAATCGCCGACGGTGATCAGGTCCATGCCGGCATCGGCCTGTTGCTGCCAGTGGCGCTGGCGCAGGTCGCGACCAGTCTGGCGCAATTGGGCTTCGTTGCTGTCGTTGCGCCAAAAGGATTCGAGGGCGAATTTCAGTTCGCGCTGCGCGCCTATGCGTGGAAATCCAAGGGTGTGGGCGAGGGCCATGCGGTACTCCATGTGCGGGTGATCAGAGAGAAGCATGTTGACGCAGCTTGTCGTATGATTCAAACGCTAAAATGTACCGATCAACGTGAGCCAAATTCATATGCAATCCATCCTCGAAATCCGTCACCTGAAAACTCTGGTCGCCTTGCGCGAAGCCGGTAGCCTGTTGCGGGCGGCGACGCTGCTCAACCTGACCCAGTCGGCGCTGTCGCATCAGTTGCGTCAGCTCGAAGACCATCACGGCAGCGCGCTGTTCGAGCGCAAGTCCCAGCCGGTACGCTTCACACCGGCTGGCGAGCGCCTGCTTAAACTGGCCGATGTCGTGTTGCCGCATATTGATGGTGCTGCGCGCGATCTGGTGCGGATGGCGCAGGGTACTGCCGGTCAGTTGCGCATCGCGGTGGAATGCCACACCTGTTTTGACTGGCTGATGCCGGCGATGGATGTGTTCCGCTCTCGCTGGCCGGAAGTCGAGCTCGATATCGTCTCCGGTTTTCATGCCGATCCGGTGGGTTTGCTGTATGGCCATCGTGCTGATATCGCGATCGTTGCCGAGATCGATCCCGACGAAACCGTCGATTACCATCCGCTATTCAGTTTCGAAATCGTCGCGCTGCTGGCGCACGATCATCCGCTGGCCGGGCGCACGTATCTGGTGGCCGCCGATTTCGCCACGGATACGCTGATCACCTATCCGGTACCGGACGACATGCTCGACGTGGTCCGGCAAGTGATGAAGCCAGCGGGCGTGCAGGCTGAACGCCGCACCACCGAGCTGACGGTCGCGATGCTGCAACTGGTGGCGAGCCGGCGCGGCATCGCGACGCTGCCGATCTGGGCGGCGCAAAATTACCTCAAGCGCGATTACGTGCTGGCTCGTCCAATCACTTCGCAGGGGCTGACCGGGCGGCTCTATGCGGCGTGTTTGCCGGAGTTGTCGGCGCGGCCTTATCTGGCAGATTTTGTCAGGACAACGCGGGAGAGTTGCTATTTGAGTTTGGAAGGCGTGGCGTTGTTGTAGGCGTTGCAGTGCATTCGGTGCAATGCCCGGTGGTTATTGCACCCTATGTGATGCCGGCCGTTGGTTGCAATAACCGAAGGGCATTGCACCGGCGGAGCTCGCTGGAACGGACTCGCCTCAAACAAAAAAGCGCTCCGAAGAGCGCTTTCATGTTGCTGGTAATGCTTACTGCACCTTGGCTTTGGTGCGCAGTTCCTGCTGGTATTCTTGCAGTTTTTTCTGTTGCAGGCTCTCGTTGATTTGTGGCTTGACTTCTTCCAGCGTCGGCACTTTGGCGGCGCGGGTGTCTTCGAGCTTGATCACGTGGTAGCCGAACTGGGTCTTGACCGGTACTTCGGTGTAGGAACCTTTACCCAGTGCAACCATCGCATCGGAGAATGGCTTGACGAATGACGCTGGCGAGGCCCAGTCGAGGTCGCCACCGTTGGCAGCCGAACCTGGATCTTTAGATGCCTTGGCCAGGTCTTCAAACTTGGCGCCGGCTTTCAGCTTGACGATGATGGCTTTGGCTTCGTCTTCTTTTTCAACCAGGATATGACGGGCACGGTATTCCTTGTCGCCAGCTGTCGCTTTGAACTTGTCGTATTCGGCCTTGATGTCGGCATCACTGACCGGGTGCTTCTTGACATAGTCACCGACGAGTGCGCGGATCACCAGCGACTGACGGGCGATTTCGAGCTGGGACTTGACGTCGGCAGTGTTGCCCAGACCAAGTTTGTCCGCTTCCTGCACCAGCACTTCGCGATTGATCAGTTCTTCCTTGACCATTTTGCGCAGTTCAGGTGTATCGGCTTGTCCTTGCGTCGCGGCTTGCTTGACCATCAGGTCGGCGCGGCTGGAAGGAATTGACTTGCCGTTCACCACGGCGATGTTTTGTGCCACGGCTGGCAGGGCAGCCATAGCAAGTAAGACTACGAGCAAGCGAGCAGGTTTGAATGTCATTATTTGTTCCTAGGGTCGAAATTAAAATAAAAGCATATGAGAGGGAATTCAGGGTCTGGCAGCGACTTCGGAAGGTGCCGCCGTACTCAGTGCAAGTGCGTGGATTTCAGCCTGTAGCATATCGCGCAAGCAATCATACACGAGCCGATGGCGGTTCACGCGCGACTCTCCTTCAAAACGTGCAGACACCAGATGCAGCCGAAAGTGGCTACCACCGGTGGCTGCGCCCGCGTGACCGGCGTGTGCCGCAGACTCGTCTTCGAGTACACAAGCCGTCGGTGCAAAAGTGGCCGCCAGTCTGGCGAGGATGCGTTGTTCACGATCGTTCATTTTGGCTCCTGCATGTGCTTGGACAGGAACAAACTTTGTGCCAGAACAAACACCAGCATCAGGCCCATGCCGCCGAACAACTTGAAGTTGACCCAGGTGGCGGTCGTGTAATTAAACGCCACATACAGGTTCAGAAAGCCCATCAGCACGAAAAATACGGCCCACGACAGGCCCAGCCTGGTCCAGAGTGCCTCTGGCAAGGCGATCTGTTCCCCCATCATTTTCTTGATCAGGTTCTTCTTCAGCACGAACTGGCTGATCAGGAAGACGCCGGCAAACGCCCAGTACAACACGGTCGGTTTCCACTTGATGAATGTTTCATTGTGGAAGTAGATCGTCGCGCCGCCGAACACACCGACGATCAGCAAGGAGACCCACAACATCACATCGATCTTCTTGCGCCGTAGCAGCAACCAGCCGATCTGGGCCAGCGTCGCGACGATCACGACGGTGGTCGCCAGCAGGATGGGTGCTTGCGCGGCGGTTACCACACCGTCCGAGACCATGCCGGACAGATAGCGTCCGGCCAGTTCCTGGGCGGCGGCAACATTGCCTTCGCCCCACTTGAACATCGCAAAGAAAAGGATGACCGGGAACAGGTCGAACAG
>CANFED010000289.1 GCA_947445995.1 Oxalobacteraceae bacterium
GAGCAGGACGATGACTTCAATCCCGAGATCAACACCACGCCACTGGTTGACGTGATGCTGGTGCTGCTGGTGATTTTCATCATGACGATACCGGTGCTGAACCACAGCGTGAAAATCGACTTGCCGCGTGCCAGCAGCCAGCCGGATGAAAGCAAACCGGACAGCATCAACCTGTCCATCGATGCGGCCGGTCAGGCCTTCTGGAACAGCGAAGCCATCGACGCGCAGCAACTGCAAGTGCGCATCGCCACGGCGGCGCAAGCGCAGCCGCAACCGGAGCTGCACCTGCGCGCCGAACGGACCACCCAGTATGAAAAAGTCGCGCAAGTGATGGCAGCGGCGCAAGCCGGTGGCCTGACCAAGATCGGCTTCATGACCGAACCAGTCACCAAATAATTTTCACTTCAGTGCAAGCCATTCCTGTTTTTCCGGATAGCCAGCCAACCGTTGCAGCTTGCTGCAGACCACGCTTATTTTTCGGAGAAAACCATGTCTTGTTCCCCTCGCTTGTTGCCGCTTGGCGCGATGATCGCCGCCTTTTCGATGACAGCTGCGCACGCCCAAACTCAGGAAAGCGCCGCAACCCTGCCCACCATCGACGTCAATGCTGCCCGTGAAGATACCGGCTACCAGGGACTCAAGTCCAGCATCGGCAAGACCGCGCAGCCCTTGCGCGATATTCCGCAAGCAGTGACTGTCGTGACCAAACAGCTGATCAAGGACCGCAATGCCGACACGCTCAAGGAAGCACTGCGCAATGTCGCCGGCCTGACCTTCAATGCCGGCGAGGGCGGTCGCATTGGCGACAACGTGACCTTGCGCGGTTACTCGCTGATCGGTGATCTTTACCTCGATGGCATGCGAGACATCGCCCAGTACAACCGCGAGATTTTCAACATCGAGCAGGTCGACGTCTTGCGCGGTTCGGCCTCGATGCTGTTCGGGCGCGGTTCGACCGGTGGTGTCGTCAATCAGGTCAGCAAGAAACCCTTCCTGTTCGACACCAACGAAGCCAGCGTGACCGTCGGCAGCGATGCCTACAAGCGCGGCACGGTCGATCTCAACAAGGTCGTTGGCGAGAACGCCGCAGTCCGGCTCAATGTCATGAAGACCGACACCGACAGCTTTCGCGACGGCGTCGGCAGTAACCGTCTCGGCATTGCGCCCTCGGTCAGCTGGGGCATCGGCACCCGCAACGAATTCAATCTGTCGTACTACTTCCTGAAAGGCGACAACGTGCCCGACTTTGGCGTGCCATATTTTCAGGGTAAGCCGCTCAATGTGCCGGTCAATACGTTTTATGGCCTGCCCGGACAAGACAGCCAGAAAGAAGAAACCAGCATCCTGACGGCCAGCTGGATCCACCGTTTCGACAAGGACACCGAGCTGCGCTCCATCCTGCGCAAGGCTGATTACGACCGTGACCTGTGGGCCGTTGCGCCGCGCCTGGCCGCAGGCACCGTCAGCATCAATCCCGACACCGTCATCAATCGCCAGGCCCAGCGTCGCGGCGGGGTCGAGCACACGCTGACCAGCCAGACCGACTTCACCACCACCGTCAATGCCGGTGGCTTCAAGCACGCGTTGCTGACCGGCGTCGAGCTGGTGCAGGAAGATGCCAATCGCTGGAATGTCGCCACCACACCCGGCAATCCCTCCACCACGGTCGGCAACCCGAATCCCTATCCGGTGCTGCCGGCCGGGTATGGTGTACGCAATCGCATCAACCCGGTCAGTTACAGCGCCCGCACCGTCGGCGTGTATGCGCAAGACACGATGTCGCTCAATGCGCAATGGAAGGTCGTCGGTGGTGCGCGTCATGACAGCTTCAGTGCCGACTACGATCGCGCCACCGGCGGACCGCTGGAGCGCAACGACAATGTCTGGAGCTACCGCACCGGCCTGATTTTTCAGCCGTCCGAAACCGCCTCGTACTACATCTCGTATGGCACTTCGTTCAACCCATCCGGCGAGTTGTATGCACTCGACGATCGCACCACCAACACGCCACCGGAAAAAAGCCGCAACCTCGAAATCGGTGCCAAGTGGGATCTGCTGGATGGCAACCTGATGCTGCGTACCGCACTGTTCCGCTCGGAAAAAACCAACGAGCGCAACACCGATCTGGCCGAAACCAACCTGACCCAGAACCTGCTGTCGGGCAAGCGCCATACTGACGGCATCGAGTTCGAAACCGCCGGCAAGATCACTTCGCGCTGGGACATTTTTGGCGGACTGGCGCTGATGAATGCGCGCATTGATGCCGCCACCGGCGACCAGGCCAATACGCTCGGCAAGACGCCGATCAATACGCCGAAATACACGGCCAATGTCTGGAGCACCTTCAAGCTCGACAACCGCTGGAAAGTCGGCGGCGGGGTCGAGGCGGTCGGCAAGCGCTACGGCAATGCCACCAACCTCAGCACGGCCCCGGCCTATGCGCGCTGGGATGGCTTGCTCGAATACCAGCGCGATAGCTACGCCATCAAGCTCAACGTCTTCAACCTGCTCGACAAGGATTATTACGAAGGGGTCTACGCCGGTCATGCCGTGCCGGGTACCAGCCGTACTTTCCAGTTATCGATGTCCACCAAGTTCTAAGGAAATCCGACCATGCTGTTGCGCATCCCCGAACTGCTTTCTCCGGAGGCACTGGCCGCCTGCCGCAAGCTGATCGATCAGGCCGACTGGGCCGACGGCAAGCTCACTGCCGGCTTGCAATCGGCGCGCGTCAAGAACAACCGCCAGTTGCCGGAGGACGATGCGGCAGCCCGTGCGGCCCGCGCCATCGTCATCGAGGCACTCGGCAAGAGTGCGCTCTTCATGACCGGTGCGCTGCCCAAGAAAACCTATCCGCCGCTGTTCAACCGGTATGACGGCGCGGCCAACGCCTTCGGCAGCCATATCGACAATGCCGTGCGGACCTCGGTAGTCACCGGCAGCTGGGTGCGCACTGACTTGTCGGCCACGCTGTTCTTGTCGGACCCGGCCAGCTATGACGGTGGCGAACTGGTCATCGAAGGAAGCTTCGGCACGCAGGATATCAAGCTGGCCGCCGGAGACCTGATCCTGTATCCGGCATCGAGCCGGCACCAGGTCATGCCGGTCACGCGTGGCACGCGGCTGGCATGTTTTTTCTGGATCGAAAGCATGGTGCGCGAGGATGCCCGACGCCAGTTGTTATTCGATCTCGACATGGGCATCCTGTCCTTGCGCAGTGCGGTTCCCGAAGGGCAGCCCGAGCCGGACGAAGTCGTCAAGCTGACCGGCTGCTATCACAATTTATTGCGCATGTGGGCGGACACCTGAACCAACTATCTACGCTATTCTCGGCACTCAACCAACTCACCCAAGGACCATCATGAAAGGTGACGCCAGCGTTATCCGCATGCTCAACGCGCAACTGACCAACGAGCTGACTGCGATTAACCAGTACTTCCTGCATGCCCGCATGTACCGCCACTGGGGTCTTGAAAAAATCGGCAAAAAAGAATACGAGGAATCGATCGGCGAAATGAAACATGCCGACCTGCTGATCGACCGCATCCTGATGCTCGATGGTCTGCCGAACCTGCAGGCATTGCACAAGCTGATGATCGGCGAGAACACGCCTGAAATGCTGAAGTGTGATTTCGATCTCGAAGTGGTGTCACAGAAAACCGTCAAGGAAGGCATCGTCATCAGCGAAGCGGCCGGCGACTTCGTCTCGCGCACCATTTTCCAGACCATCCTCGACGATACCGAGGAACATATCGACTGGCTCGAAACGCAGATCGACCTGATCGACAAAATCGGCTTGCCGAATTATCTGCAGTCGCAGATGACGTAAAAAAATACGGGGCCGGATGTCGGGATGGCTTCTGGTGCAATAACCGCAGGGCATTGCACCTTACGTGAGTGCCACTTTGACTAAACGCAAAAGATCTCCGTACTCCGGGAATTTTTCGTATTCCCCCGCGTCTCCACAAACACCTTACTTTGTGGAGGCGTGTCATGAAGATCCCTGAAAAACTGCAGATTCCAGCGCTCGTATTCAGCATTCAGGCCGGCATGCTGACGGCGCTGGCGCTGATTTTCCTGTTGCTGGTGCCGCGTTAGACAAACCTTGCCGCGCTGTCCGTCCCTGGTCAGCACGCCTACAGGAAAGATGCAAAGTAGCTCTCCCTCGTCGAGCGTAGCGTGCGCTGCGGCGAATGCCTTTTCGTAGGCGACCGGGTCATCACGCTGTGACGCGATCGGGATCGCCTTGAGCAATCGGAAGAATCATCCAAGCACCGGCATCGCGAAGATGTGGTGGTTCATGATGAAGTGGATCGGTCGCGGGCTAGCGGCCATCAGCAATACCGGATCGACCAACGCGACGTGATTGCAGATCAGAATCGCAGCACCCTCGATCGGAATGTTTTCGCCACCGTGCACCGTGAAACGATAGGCGAAGCGCGTGAGCAGGAACGCGATAAAGCGCAGGAAGTATTCCGGCACCAGCATGAAAATATAGAAAGCAACGATCGCATTGAGGATGCCGACGATCAGGAAGACCAGCGGGATCGTGACGCTGGCCGCCAGCGGCGCACATACTCCCCTCGCACTCACGATCATGATGCTGATTGCCGAGTGCGTCCTGATCTATCTCATCCGACGCTGTCCGGAACTAAAAAATGGAGATGGTGTTGCCAAGGAATTAGAACGGATCGCGCCTTTCTATGAGGGACGCTATTTGTCCGAACTTGCCGACAAGAAGTTTCTCGGAGGGCGTGGCCTGCCATCCTCATGCCAGCCGGTTTCGAGTCGTTTGTCCTGAATCCGCATGGATTTGGTCCGCGAGCTTGTCACTTCAAGCCGGAGCTAACTGAGAGTAGTCAAGGCCGTCGGCACGGATCGGCAATGGCGTACTTCCGGAAAGACGTCTCCGAAGATTGCTACTGGGGAGGGATGGTGACGCAGCGATGGGGATGGCCGTGCATGGAGAGGTCACGGCATTCTGGTGCCGTCAAGTTGCAGTGCGGCCTGGTCGAAAGTAAAAACACCTTCGCACGGTACGCC
>CANFED010000290.1 GCA_947445995.1 Oxalobacteraceae bacterium
CTGGTCTTGTCTTTATCCATCTCCGCCCACGTTTCAGTGAGCCGTGTCTTCCAGTTCTTGTTCATGGATAGTCCTCGATGCGTTGTGCTGGTGGCATGCAAAACCCGTCAGGTCGTATGTCATCAACCAGTACCAAAGTCACTATTGAAACAGGGTTCGGGGACGATTACTTGCCAATGATCGATCGGTTTGTCTCCCATCAACATCGCCAACGACACCCGAGTGCTCACGTTGAGCACTGACGGCAAGAGCGATCTCGTCGCCGCAGTCAAGTCCAATTCACGGGATCGGTACAGCTGCACCAGAAATCACGCCCGACGGGGTCGATCGGAACATGATCGACGTGTAGCAGGCGGTAATCTGTTCAGGTCGATTGCATCTTGTCGGCCAGCAACTTGGCCACCGTGGTCGAATCCTGATCCAGCATCCACAGCATTTCGCCGGCACTGTAGAGCTCGGTAGCGATGCCCTGCGCCAGCGCGCAATTGTGCGTCACCAGATGGGTCGCGATCTCGTTGGCGTGCATCATGCGGTTCTTGCCCTTGGTCCCCCTTGCTGATTTGTAGAGGGCCTTGCCGGCACTGTAGATCCCCGTGAACAGGGACATGCCGGCTGCCCCGGCAGCTTTCTTGCCACGCTTGTTGGATTTCTTGTTGATGACATAGTCGAGCGCTTCGACCACCTTCAAATGTGCCGCCACATCCGAACCGGCCTTGGTGCCATCGACTGCAATCATGTCGCAGGCCAGTGACTTGGCCCGCTCCTGCAACTTGCGCAACCCTTTGATGTGCTGGTGCGTTTTATAGGCCGAGCGTCCCGACGCCAACATCGTGCCGAGCGTGACGACCGCAGCGCCAACAACGAGGCCAATACCTGTCGCCGAAATTGCCGCACCGGCGCTGAACAGGGCAATCACCGTCGTGGTACCCATGACCTGCTGTGTCACCTGAATGCCGACCCCGGTGGCGGTTGCCGAATGCTTGGTGGTTTTCTTGATCTTGCGCCAGCGTGAAGGTTCGGTCTTGAATGCCGACGAGACGGTGTTGGGATATTCGACTTCAAGGTTGTGTTTCTCGGTCGGCGCGTTAATGGTGTCCGGTGCAGATGTGCTGGGCATGACAGGATCCTTGAAAACAAGTGGAGGGAAGTCAGACAGTCAATGGCCAGGCCACCATGCCGACCCGGTGAATTTATCGCCGATGCAGGGTCTTGCTCAATAATTCATCACGCCAGAGCTGTGACCATCCTGCATTAAAAGTAGGCATGTAGTCGTTCCTGAATTGCGCGATAAATGCTTTCAAGTCGGGCAGCGTGTCGATGCCGAAACACGACAGTTGACCGGGCACCACTGCGAACACAGGAAGGTCGACATCCCGGACAAATGGCCGGCCCACCTCGTCGCTGTGATGGACCATGTCACCACCCGAGTAACCGCACAATTTGATGGTGTTGTTTAAAGCCAGACGCACAGTACGTATTCGAGGCGTCATGTTGCCAAGGTCCTCGTCTTCGCCTGTCGCAGGCTTGCGCCCCCCTTGGTCGGGCGGTGTCCACTTGTTAATCTGAATATTGATTTCAAGGTCTTTATTACCGACCATACGCCGATCGTTGTTGCCCGGGTCGTAGTTCATCCGCCGTGGCCACACGCCAAATAGATCGTAATCGCCAGTCGTCGCAGCACGGTAGTCCTTCGCACCGATCGCACAGCGCGGATCACGCATCGCGAGGACTGGCGTCCAGCCATCCTGATCCGGCAGCGCCGTGGGACGCGAGCTCTGGCGATCTTCGGTGCGATACGCAACCGCCCACATGTCTGCCTGCGCTCCCTGCGGCCGCGCCCTCTTCAACCGAAAATCAAGGCGCAGCGGTATCTCGAAATTCGGTGCGACGCTGCGTATGAAAATAGTGCTGGCGAACCGCGTCACGTCACCGAACATGTTGCTGATAAGACCGCTCCGCAAGAGCCACCTGCGCCGATTTTCGGAAATGAAAAGCGGCACTTCACGGGCACCTTGCTCGATCGCGTGGAGCAAGTCCTCGCGTTGCCCCTCCTGCTTTGCGACGGTCCCGCCTACCTTAGTGAAGCGCGGATCATCGAGCACGAATCCCGCCATTGGTCCCCAATTGCAGGACTTGGCCTTGTTATGAAATCCCTTGGAGGCATACCCTTCTTCGATCAGCCCGGTCGCATAGATACCGACGGCGCGGCACAGGATCACCGTGCGCCATTGATCGGCCACGGTTTGGAATGCTTGTGCGTGGAGTTGCGGAATGCCGGTCAGGGCGAGTGCCGCGTGGTCGCGAGCAAACAAAGTTTTTCCAATCAATTAAATGTCTCAACAGACTTACCTGTAGATCCTTACCAATAAATCATTGAAGCCGGATTCCGACGAAATTCTCGACTTCCATTGCGCTAATCTTCAGATAAACCTGCGAGATCGCGAACCCCTATAAACAGAATAATGTCCGAAGAATCATATAAATAAAGTGGACAAAAATCCTGTAACGTTTATCGGTTGCCGATCATATTTAATGTTGCATTTTTTTAGACACCTACAAGTACCCACCCAGCTTTGAATTCGAGCACCTTAACTGTCCCTCCCACAATACCTTCCACCTTTTTCACTCCCTCACTAGCTTTAACGCTCTTAGAATGTATGAAAGTTTCATACTGTTTTCCAAGGTTAAAAAAAAATGCCTGGCGATCAGATTTTTTTATCTCAAATTCGCCAAAATTTGGGTCGAAAAAATCCATTTTTTCAGAACCAGCGTACAAAGCACAGACGTGAGAAGTTGAGTTGTTTGTGATCGGCATCATTAAAAAAAAATACCCTTTTTTTACATCCAAGAACTTAATGGCTTGATCAAAATCTAATAACGGGTATGGTATTTTTTTGGTCCGAAGTCCTACCTCAGCCTCATTTGCCTTCATTACTGCAACTGCAAAATATTTAATTCTTTTAGCCCATTTATCTGCTTCATCAATATCCTCTCCCGGTGAGGAGTTGAATGCTTCTGCAGTAATATTATGATTTATGAAATCAACATCTGAATTGAATGATTCAACTCGATCTTTTGGTTTTTGAAGCGGATTACACTTATGTGACATGATCCATGAAGTCGAAAGAGCGGTACAGGCACCAGCTTTCAATTTCGTGTGCTTATCCATGCCAACCCTGGAGAACAACTGCCGTCGCTGTTTATATTTAGCGACACGACTCCATTTAAGTTTCCAGCCTAACCCCCATGAAAACCATTCCTTTCCATCATTAACATCTTTTTTCATATTGCAATCACTTTCATAGGTTAAAAAATATTTCGCAACACTAATGAACAAGTTCACTCACTAATTATTTCGATGAAGTATTTGCGTTTAAATTTCTTAAATATCCGCATAGGCTAGATTGTTCTTTAATAATTTATTATCCAATAAAGCTGGGGTACTATTTATTTTGTAATAGCATACTTTTATCACATGAAAAGTTGAGTTTTATTTCAAATGTGATAATTTAAAAAATACATAGGCATGTTTTTTCGAAGTAACTTTTATTGAATAAAACAACAACGATCCTGACTAATCATTCGAATAAATAGCTGAATTCGCCCTCAATGACATCCACATTCACGCGCTGCACCACAGCACCCTCCATCATCCTCACCAAAAACTCCTTCGAAATATCCGGCAACATCGTATTCGTCAAAATCGCATCAATCATCCGCCCGCCCGACTCGCCTTCGGTGCAGCGCGACACCACCAGCTTGACCACGTCGTCGGTATACTCGAACGGAATCTTGTAGCGTGCCTCGACCCGTTTCTTGATCCGGTTCAGTTGCAACTTGACGATCTTGCCGAGCATGTCGTCCGACAGCGGGTAGTACGGAATCGTCACCAGCCGCCCCAGCAGCGCCGGCGGGAAAATCTTCAGCAGCGGTGCCCGCAAGGCCTTGGCCATGCCGTCCGGATCGGGCATCAGATCGGGGTCCTTGCACAGGCCGGCAATCAGGTCGGTGCCGGCATTGGTGGTGAGGATGATCAGCGTGTTCTTGAAGTCGATGAAGCGGCCTTCGCCGTCTTCCATCGAGCCCTTGTCGAAAACCTGGAAGAACATTTCGTGCACGTCCGGGTGCGCCTTTTCGACTTCGTCGAGCAGCACCACCGAGTACGGTTTGCGCCGCACCGCTTCGGTCAGCACGCCGCCTTCGCCGTAACCGACATAGCCCGGCGGCGCACCCTTCAAGGTCGAGACCGTATGCGCTTCCTGGTACTCGCTCATGTTGATCGTGATCAGGTTCTGCTCACCGCCATACAGGGCTTCGGCCAGCGCCAGTGCGGTTTCGGTCTTGCCGACGCCAGACGTTCCGGCCAGCATGAAGACGCCGATTGGTTTACTCGGATTGTCGAGTCCGGCACGCGATGTCTGGATGCGTTTGGCGATCATTTCCATCGCGTGGTCCTGACCGATCACGCGCTGACTGAGTAACGATGCGACCTTGAGGATGGTCTCCATCTCGTTTTTGGCCATGCGACCGACCGGGATGCCAGTCCAGTCGCCGACCACTGCGGCGACTGCCTGATAGTCGACCGTTGGCAAGATCAATGGCGTTTCGCCTTGCAAGGTGGTGAGCTGATCCTGCACGGCTTTCAGTTGTTCCATCAGCGCGGCGCGCTCTTCGGGATTGTCAGCCGGTGGCGTTTCCGCAGCGGCGGCCGCTTCGAGATTACTGCCGGTACCTTCTACCGGACGGATGCCGTCGCGCAAACGGGCACGCAAGGCCAGCAATTCATCGACCAGAACGCGCTCGGCATTCCAGCGCTCTTCCAGCCCGGCCAGCCGGATTTTTTCGGACTCGAGCAGTGCCGTCGCATCAGCGTGGCGCTTGCCAGTGTCAATGCCGATCGCGGCTTCGCGGCCGATGATCGCCAGTTCGGTATCGAGGGCGTCGATGCGCTTGCGGCTGTCGTCGACTTCGGCGGGTGTGGCGTGCAGGCTGACGGCGACGCGGGCGCAGGCGGTGTCGATCAGGCTGACCGATTTGTC
>CANFED010000291.1 GCA_947445995.1 Oxalobacteraceae bacterium
CGGAATACCCATGTCCGAGTAGAGACGGGTCAACTGGCTGGTGCTTTCCGGCACGTGGCTGAAGAAATCGAAGAAGCGGTTCGGGTCCTGCACATTGGTCACCGGCGATGGCTTGAGGGCATGGATCATGTCCGGAAACTTGATCGCGTCACGGATGAAAAAGATCGGCAGGTGGATGCCGGCCAGATCCCAGTTGCCTTCCTGTGTATAGAACTTGGTCGCGAATCCACGCGGGTCGCGCAGGGTTTCGGGTGAGCCTTTCGGATGGATCACCGTCGAAAAGCGGACGAACACCGGTGTCTTCCTGCCGGCAGCGCCAAACACATCGGCGCGCGTCAGTGCAGATGCATTGCCCGACGACACAAACTCGCCGAACGCACCGGTTCCACGGGCATGCACCACGCGTTCCGGAATCCGCTCGCGGTCAAAGCGCTGGAGTTTTTCAAGCAGGTGGGAATCCTGCAGCAACGTGGGACCGTTCGGTCCGGCCGTTTGCGAATTCTGGTTATCGCCAACCGGCGATCCGTTATCGCGGGTAATTGTCTGGGCGTGGGCGCTACTGGCCAGTACAGTAATCAGGCCAAGTACGGCCAGCCGGGAAGCGGACAATCGGGGGGATGCAAACATCATGTGACTCCAGGTGAACTGCGCAACATCGCGCGATGGAGTCTTTATAGTCCCATAGTAGGAAGCTATCTATTTGTAATTAATGATTGGGTTTTAAGGGTGTCGCTATGAGTGGCAATGTGCGGGTGACTTTTGATGTCACTGTTGCGTAAAAAGAATAGCCTCGTAGGGTGGGCGCGTTTTTGTGCCCACGCGCGCGCTAGTCATGTCGGTCAATTCTGGCTGTTCGGTGGTGCATTCGCGTGGGCACGGTGAGGCTGTGCCCACCCTACGATGCCAGAATTTGCCGGCCTGCCAGACGGTGTCGTCAGCCCTGCGCTCCGAACTGCAACGCGGCCAGACTCGCATACAAGCCATCGAGCGCGACCAGTTCGGCATGCGTGCCCATCTCGACGATTTGTCCATGCTCAAGTACGACGATCCGGTCGGCGCGTTTGACGGTGGCCAGTCGATGCGCAATGACCACCGTGGTCCGTCCAACCATCGCCGCTTCGAGTGCACTTTGTACCAGCCGTTCGGATTCGGCATCGAGCGCGCTGGTGGCTTCATCGAGCAACAGCAGCGGCGGATTTTTCAGCATCGCGCGGGCAATGGCGATGCGCTGGCGCTGACCGCCGGACAGGCGCACGCCGCGTTCGCCGAGGAAGGATTGATAGCCTTCCGGCAGACGTTCGATGAACTCGTGCGCAGCGGCCATTTTGGCAGCGGCAATCACTTCTTCGTCGCTGGCACCGGCACGGCCGTAACGGATGTTTTCCATTGCATTGGCCGAGAACACCACGGTGTCTTGCGGCACGATGCCGATGGCACCGCGCAAGGCATGCAGATCGAGTTCGGTGATGTCGACGCCATCGAGCAGGACGCTGCCTTGTTGCGGGTCGTACAACCGCAGCAGCATCTGGAACAGCGTGGTCTTGCCGGCACCGGACGGGCCGACGATGGCCACCGTTTCACCGGCCGGGATGGTCAGCGACAGGTGCGACAGCGCGGGGCTGTCGGGCCGCGACGGATAGTGGAACGTGATGTCGCTCAAGGTCAGCGTGGCACCGTTGGCACTGTGCTGTGGCAAGGGTTTCGGATTGGCAGGCGACTGGATCGGGGATTCTTCGGCCAGCAATTCGAGCAGACGTTCGGTGGCACCGGCGGCGCGTTGCGCTTCGCCCAGCACTTCGGATAACGCACCGATCGAGCCGGCGACAATCGCCGCATACAGGATGAACTGGCCGAGCGAGCCACCGGTCATCGTGCCCTGAATGACCGCATGCGCGCCCAGCCACAGCACGAACACGATCGCGCCGAATACCAGCAGGATCGCAATCATCGTCAACAGCGAACGGGCACGGATGCGCCGCATCGCGGTCACGAAGGCGTTTTCAACCAGGCTGGTGAAACGCCTGGCTTCGATTTTTTCGTGCGTGAACGCTTGCACGGTCGGCATTGCATTGAGGATTTCGCCCGCCATCGCCGAGGCGTCGGCAATGCGGTCCTGCGTATCGCGCGAGAGCTTGCGCACGCGCCGGCCAAAGATCACGATCGGTGCCACGACCAGAATCAGCGCGCCGAAAATGATGGCGGTCAGCTTCACGCTGGTGATGAACAGCATCACCATGCCGCCGACAAACAGCAGCACATTGCGCAAGGCCATCGAGATACTGGTGCCGACCACGGACTGGATCAGCGTGGTGTCGGTGGTCAGGCGCGACAGCACTTCGCCGCTCTGTGTGGTCTCGAAAAATTGTGGACTCTGCGTCACGACATGCGCGTAGACGGCGCTGCGGATGTCGGCAGTGACGCGCTCGCCCAGCCACGACACCATGTAAAACCGCGCCGCGGTCGCGATGGCCAGCACGCTGGCGACACCGAACAGTGCCAGGAAATACAGGTCGATGTGATCGGCGCTCTTGGTGCCGTTGCCGCCGAAACCGAGATCGATCATCTGCTTGAATGCATACGGCACCGCCAGCGTTGCGCAGGCAGCGATCAGCAATGCGAGGCCGGCCAGCATGAACTGGCGCAGATAAGGTTTCAGGAAAGGGAGCAGTTCGGCCAGGGTGGCGAGGCTGGCTTTTTTGGCGACCGGCGCTACGGCCGGTTTGGCAGCGTGTGCGGCGGGCGCGGAATCGGTAGTGGTCGTGGTGGTGGTGGTCATAGTTTCAAAGGTTTTACGTAGCCGGTCATTTCCAGGTAACCGCGGCCTGCGGGTTGTCCTGCGCGCAGTATCGTCACACCACCTTCCCAATACACCGAGCCGGTCGACTGGCGCGAATCGAGCTCCTGATCATCTTGCAGCGGAATCAGTTGCCAGGTCGTGCTGCCGGTCGTGATCCGTGTTGCCACGGGATACGATGCGTTGGTGCGCGGTGAACGCCAGTGGCGCTCCGGCGCGAAGTGTACTTGGTCCGGTGCGAATTGCGTCACAACACCGGATTTATCGCGCAGTGCAGCATGGGCCCAGAGTTTATCACCCCGCTTGTTGCGAATCTGGAAAGCCATCAGCGCAGCACCATCATCGAGGTTGGCACCGAGCCAGTCCCAGCCGCTGGCATCGGCATCGAGCACGCTGGTCGACCACTCGTGATCGAGCCACGCCGTTCCGGTGATCGCCACCGGCGCACCGTTGCGGCTGAGCTGGCCGCTGACTTGCAGGTGCGGCTGGCTGTAGTAATAGCTGGCCTGCTCGACGCGCGGTCCCTTGCGCGAATAGCCGCCTTCGCCTTGCACCAGCGGCGGCTGGCTGGGCACCAGCGACAGCTTCAGCGTGAAGTCGCGTGCTTTGATGCTGGCTTCGTAACTGCCGTCGGCAAGACGCCGCAAGTGCCAGTCGTCGAGCAGGATGTCGGTATTGCCTTCGCGCGCGTAGGCCAGCCCGAGGCCGGCACGGGCCGTGCGCTGGTCGTGCACCAGTTTACCCACAGCAGGGTCCGATAACGCCGCATGCGCGATGATCAGTTGCGACGGCGCGAACGCACTCGGGTTGCTGCGATCATGCTCGGTGGCCGAGCGGAAGAAGGTGATCTGGAAGCCTAGCGGTTTGCGGTCCGGCGTCTCGATCCAGCCGGTGGCGTACCACCATTCGGTGCGAAAGTCCGGATGCGCTCCGAAGTCGGCCGGAAATTGCAGCGGCACGTTCGGCTTGACGGTGGCGAACACCGGTGCCGCCGCATGACTCCAGCTACACAATGCCAACAGTAACGAGAGTAGCCAGCGCATCACCAGTCCTCCCGCACGGCGCGAATGGCATCACCGGCGACTGCGCGCGAACCGGCGAAGACGGCAGTCGCTGCTGACGATACCAGCAGCAAACTGGCCACCGATGCGAGCATGATCCAGGGCATGTGCAATTGCATACTCCAGTGAAAAGATTGGGGATTGACGATGAAGATCAGCACCAGACTGATGACCCAGCCGAGCACGAACCCGACCACAATGCCGACTGCGGTCAGCAGTCCGCCTTCGACGCCGAGCACCAGCAGGATCTGCCGGCGCGTGACGCCGACATGGCGCAGCATGCCGAACTCCTTGGCGCGCGCCAGCGTCTGCGCCGAAAAAGTCGCGGCCACGCCGAACAGGCCGATGACGATGGCAACGACTTCCAGCAAATACGTGACAGCGAAACTGCGGTCGAATATTTTCAGGCTGAGCGCACGGATTTCGCCGGGGTCGGAAAATTCGAGGGCGCTGCCGAAGGGCAGGGCGCGCACGTCGCCGATGACTTCATCAGTCTTTACGCCGGGCTTGAAAAACAGTGCGGCGTCGCTGACATCGAGGTCGCCGGTGAGGCGCTGGTAATCGGCCAGCCGGATTTGCACGGCCCCCGACTGGCGCGCGTAATCGCGCCAGACACCAACCACCTTGAACGGTGGCGCATTGGCACCGAGCGGCAGCATCACTTGTTGGCCAACCCGATAGCCGTACAAGTCCAGCATCGCTTCCGAGGCCCACAGCGGCAGCACGCCGGCCGGCAGTTGCGTCGCGTCGATGACATCGTCGGTCAGCGGCAACGTACGTCCCGGTGCCGCGGCATCGATAGGGCGCGCCAGCAAAACCACGGCCGGACGCGTGGGCTCCAGCGTCAGCGGCAGCGTGCGTAAAAATTCGGCACGCTGCACACCCGGCAGGGCGCTGAGCAGGCGCTGTTCGGCGGGCTTGAGCGCACCGGTGTCGCCACTCGATGCCGAGCGCACATACAGATTGGCCGACAATAATTGCACCAGCCAGTCATCGACCGAGACCCGGAAACTCGACACCATGATGGCCATCGCCACCATCAGGCTAAAGCTCGACAGCACGCCGCCCAGTGCAATCGAGGCCTGATTCGGCGCATTGGCCAGACGTGACAGCGCCAGCATCGTGACCGGTTGC
>CANFED010000292.1 GCA_947445995.1 Oxalobacteraceae bacterium
CACCATCCGCGCAGTTCAAAGGCATGACGCTGCTCCAGTTCGCGCAGCGCTTTTTTCTCGTCGTCGGACTTGTCCTTAAAATTCAGAGAAGAGAGGGGCGGTTCGTCAGTCCATCCGGGTGCTGGCGTGACTGCGGTGGCGCGCGTCTCGGCCAGAATCTGCTCGACGGCCTGTCGTCGCGACAGCCGGCTGTAGCGGGCCACTTCGGCACTATCAGGTGCAAAGCCGGTGCGCATCAAAAAAAACCGGGCCTCGGCGTCATCGAGCTGCTGCGCTGAGACGGTGCTGCCCATCAAGCAAAGCAGCAACGCCACTACGAACTTGCAGCGATCAAGAGCCATCATAGGCGTGGTCATTTTTCGGATTAACGCTTCTTGTCGGTGATATTGCTATTGGCTTCGTCGATCTGGCGACGTAGTGCGCGGCGCTCGTCCGGACTCATGCGCTCTCCGCGTCGGCGCGACGGGTCACCTTGTGCGGCAGACTCCTGTACATTGACCGGACGATCTTGTGCTGGTGGGCGTTCTTGTTGTCGTTGCTCACCGCGAATGTCGCGACGAAGGCGGCTGTCTTCTCGATCGTCCGCATGGACGACAGTTGCGGCAAGTGCCAAAACGAAGCTGATGATGCAAGTACCGAGGACTGTTTTCATTTGATTTTCCTTGAAGCGCTCCGGCAAAACAGGTCGGATCGACGTTGAAGTCTATGCGCCTTTGCAAATGGGCCGCCGGCTGATTCCGTAAAGTGTGTAATATTTTGTAATGCCCCACAACCGGTGGTTTTCAAACAGAATTCTGAAGTTACCATACGCCCATGAATACGATAACCAACTCCACCACGCCCACGACACCAACTGGCCATCAACAAAAAATCCTGGTCGTTGACGACGACATCCGCTTGCGCGACCTGCTGCGACGGTATCTGTCCGAGCAAGGCTTCAATGTCATCACGGCAGAAAATGCGCAGACCATGAACAAGCTCTGGCTGCGCGAGCGCTATGACTTGCTGGTGCTGGACCTGATGCTGCCGGGTGAAGACGGCCTCTCGATTTGCCGCCGACTGCGTGGTGCCGGCGACATGACGCCAATCATCATGTTAACCGCTAAGGGCGAAGACGTCGATCGTATCGTCGGCCTCGAAATGGGTGCCGACGATTATTTGCCCAAGCCTTTCAATCCGCGTGAACTGGTCGCACGCATCAGTGCCGTACTGCGGCGCATCGGGCCGGAAGAGTTGCCAGGCGCGCCATCGGAACGTCCGCAATCTTTTGAGTTCGGTGAATTCGTGCTGGACCTCGGAACCCGGACCCTGAAAAAAAATGGTGTCAGTGTCCCGCTCACCACCGGCGAGTTCTCTGTCATGAAAGTGTTTGCCCGCCATGCCCGCCAGCCGCTATCGCGCGAGAAATTAATGGAAATGGCCCGTGGCCGTGAATACGAAGTCTATGATCGTAGCCTGGACGTACAGATTTCGCGACTGCGCAAATTGATTGAGCCTGACCCGTCAAGTCCTCTTTACATCCAGACAGTCTGGGGACTCGGCTATGTCTTCATTCCCGAGGGGCAGCCGCGTTGACTCTGCTGTGACCACCACCCTGTCTCGACCGGACACCAATCCGGACCGGCTCGCCTGGTTCCGCAGCGGACTGTTCTGGCGCACCTTCGTCCTGCTGGCCTTTCTGATCATGGGCAGTATGGCGGCGTGGGTCGCCAGTTTGCGTGTCGTCGAGCGCGAACCGCGTGCCGAACAGTTAGCCAACCAGATCATCTCGGTCGTAACGATCACGCGCGCGGCGCTGACCCATTCGGCACCGGACATGCGCATCGAACTGTTGTTCGATCTGGCCAGCAACGAAGGCATACGAGTCTATCCGCTTGAAAAAGATGACGTTGTCCTGCCGCCGCGCGACAGTACCCTGATGCCCTTGCTGCAAATGCGCATCCGCAGCAAACTCGGTATCGAGACGCGCTTCGCCCGCAAGGTCAATGACGTGGCCGGGTTCTGGGTCAGCTTCAAGATCGATGGCGATGACTACTGGCTGATGCTGGACCGCGACCGTATCGATCGCACCTCCGGCATCCAGTGGCTGGGGTGGGCTGCCGTGACGCTGCTGCTGGCACTGCTGGGCGCGGGCTTCATCTCAAGGCTGATCAACCAGCCGCTGGCCCGCCTGAGTGCCGCGGCGCGCGCTATTGCGAAAGGCCAGCAACCCGAACCACTGCCGGAGCGGGGAACGCTGGAAATCCGCGAAGCCAATCAAAGCTTCAACCACATGGTCGATGACCTGAACCGGATCGAATCAGATCGCGCGGTCATCCTGGCCGGGATCTCGCACGACTTGCGAACGCCGATTTCACGCATGCTGCTCGAAGTCGAAATGGCAAAGCTGAGCGACGAGGCGCGCACCGGCATGCAGTCGGATCTGGCCCAGATGGATGGCATCATCGGGCAGTTTCTCGACTACGCCAAGCCAACCGATACCGCCAGTTTCGTGCCGATCGACCTGTCGCAATTGCTGGAAATTGCGGCTCAGGAAGCCAGTCGTTTACCCGACGTCCGCGTGACGACCCATATCGACGCAGGTGTCAGGATCATGGGAAATCCGATCGAACTCGAACGCGTCGTCAATAACCTGATTGAAAATGCACGCCGGTATGGCAAGACCGGCGACAGCGAATTTGTCGATGTCGATCTGATCTGCTGCATCGAAGGCGGCAAGGTGCTCATTGAAGTCGGAGATCATGGTGACGGCATTCCCGAGTCCGAGATGGACCGGCTACGACGCCCGTTCACACGCCTCGACGTTGCGCGCGGTCAGGCCAACGGCTCGGGTCTCGGACTGGCCATCGTCGAACGCATCATCCGTCGTCACTCAGGCAAGTTACACTTGCGCAACCGCCATGACCACGGTCTGATCATCGAGATCACGTTGCCTGCAGCCTGACCTGCCGTGCCCCCCCGAATCAACCACAGAAGACCATGACCAACACGATCAGCACGATTGCCGAACTCGAAGCGTTGTATGGCATGCCCGGTGAACGGGCCAGCCTCAAACAGATCGATCATCTTGATGCACTCGGTCAGCGCTTCGTTGCCGCTGCACCGTTCCTGCTGGTTGCCACTTGCGGCACGACCGGCATGGATTGTTCGCCACGTGGTGACCGCCCCGGCTTTGTCGAGATCGGTGACGAACACACGCTGCTGTTGCCGGACCGGCGCGGGAACAACCGCATCGACAGCATGCGCAATCTGATCGCCAATCCGATGATCGGCTTGCTGTTCCTGATCCCTGGCGTCCATCAGTGTTTGCGCGTCAATGGCCGCGCCCGCATCAGCACCGAGCCGTCCTTGCTGTCGCGTTTCGTGCTCGACGGCGCGTTGCCAACGAGCGTGTTGGTCGTCCATGTCGAGCAAGCATTCGTGCAATGTTCGCGGGCCATCCTGCGCGGTGGCTTGTGGCCGGTCGATCCTGAACAGGTGCCGGGACTAGCTGCACTGTTACAAGAACAGGTCGGCAGCAAAGAGTTGTCGTCCAGTCTATGATGCCTGCTGTCGCTGCGCCGAACTACCGCGCGGCCCAACCACTCCAAGGAACTCCGCATGAATAATTTTGATTACGCCAATCCGACCCACATCCTGTTTGGCAAGGGCCGCATCGCCGACCTCGCCAAAGTGGTTCCAGCCGATGCGCGCGTGCTGTTGCTGTTCGGTGGTGGCAGCATCCGCAGCAACGGCGTGCTGGACGAAGTCCATGCCGCACTGGCCGGTCGCACCTTCCATGAATTTTCCGGTATCGAACCGAATCCGAGTTACGAAAACCTGATGCAGGCGGTCGAACTGGTCCGCAAGGAAAAAATCAACTTCCTGCTCGCCGTCGGCGGTGGCTCCGTCATCGACGGTACCAAGTTTATTGCAGCAGCCGCCAACTTCGACGGTGAGCCGTGGGCCATCCTCGAAAAAGGTGGTCGCAACGTCACCAGCGCCCTGCCCTTCGGTGCCGTGCTGACCCTGCCGGCAACCGGATCGGAAATGAACAACGGTGGCGTGGTCACACGCAAATCAATCAAGGCGAAGATGGCCTTTTCGAGCAAGCATTGCTTCCCGCTGTTTTCCATCCTCGATCCGAGCAAAACCTTCACGCTGCCGACGCGCCAGATTGGCAACGGCGTCGTCGATGCGTTTGCGCACGTGATGGAACAGTACATGACCTACCCGGCCAACGCGCCGGTACAGGACCGCTTCGCCGAAGGCATCCTGCAAACGCTGATCGAAGAAGGCCCGAAAGCACTGGCCAATCCGGAAGACTACGACGTGCGCGCCAACATCATGTGGTGTGCGACGCTGGCCCTCAATGGACTGATCGGTGCCGGTGTGCCGCAGGACTGGGCGACGCACATGGTCGGTCACGAACTGACCGCGCTGTATGACCTCGACCACGCCCAAACACTGGCCATCGTGATGCCATCGATGCTGCGCGTGCGCAAAGAAGGCAAGCGCGCCAAGCTGCTGCAATATGCGGCACGCGTCTGGCATCTGACCGATGGCGACGAAGACACCCGCATCGAAGCGGCCATCGTCAAGACCCAGGAGTTTTTCGAGCAGATGGGCGTCAAGACCCGTCTGTCCGATTACGAACTCAACGCCGACGCCGTAGAAGCAGTGCTTGCACAACTCGGTGCGCACAAGATGACGACGCTGGGCGAACGTCGCGATGTGACACTGGAAGTAAGTCGTCAGGTGCTGGAACTGAGTTTGTAAAAGACTGCACCTCGTATAAAAAAACCCGCGCGACATGCACTGTCGCGCGGGTTTTTTATTAGCCGTGGCACTAACGCGTCGAGGCCAAAAGCCGGATGTCGATGACAGTCACCGAACCTCTCAAGTCGACATCAATACGTTGCGCGGTGCCTGATCGCGCAAGGCAAGACGCGCTGCTCCCTGACGTCCCAACATCCAGCCCGGATATTCGGCA
>CANFED010000293.1 GCA_947445995.1 Oxalobacteraceae bacterium
TTGCGATAACTACGCGGGACGACTCGGGCGCAATAACGGTCTGCTAGCGCGAGCAGCTTGGCATCGCTCAGAATGGCGTCACCTCGTGTTGCGGAATTGTATCCGCTGCCGTCTTCATTTTCGTGATGTTGCAAGATGCAGTTCAGCCAATGTTCATCAGTGACACCAGCTTCGCGCAACATCCTGATGCTCTCTGTCGGATGCAGGTAGATGATTTTTCGTTCGTGATCGGTGAGGGGATTCGCCTTGTCTTGCAGCGCATTTTGTTCGCGCAGCATACCCAGGTTCATGGTTAGGGCAGCTGCGGTAATGGAGATAATTTCATCTTCCGACTTACCGGTTTTTTTGCCGACGTGTGCTGTCAGAATGGCGGTATCAACGCAATGCCGGACTGCGTAGCTGCAGTAATCCTGATTTAATAAAATGGAGGCAATGGCCACATCACTATTGATGGCGACGGCATACCGGATTGCTTTTGCTATGGCGATGATTTTGGCCGGCAGGTCGTCCTCGTTATGGAAATTGAACAGTAATTTCTCAAGTCGCTTCGTGCCCTGATTAATAATGCGCAAGACAGAGATATGTTCCACTTCGTGTAAGGAAGTGACGTCTTTAGTGGTTGTGCTGCTGGTGTTTCGACTGACGAACAAGCCACGTTCGATCAGGCGTTCGATCTGCAACCGGCTTTGTACGATCTGGCCTTGTTTGAGCAGAAGATGACCTTCCTGGTCCATGACGTCCCACTGCAGCGGCTTGCCGGGGACGATATCAGTCAGACAGATGCGATGTTGCTCCATGTGCGCTCCGCAAGTACACCAAGTCTGGCTGACATCTTTGCTTGATGCCGCAGCATGGCGATACTAAAAGTCACTCAAATAGATAACTTGTTCCTGTCAGCATCATTACATGAAATTACAACAAATAAATGTCTAATTGTGACTAGTGGTTTTTATGGTGGAGGGTATTGCATCAGAGGCCATCCATATTTCTGGTTTAAAAATCAGAAACAAGCCGGCTCTGCGGGTTTTCGACGCTAACTTCAGTAGGGCCTTGTCTTTGGTAATCAAGGCAGAGGCCTGTGCATCACGGGCCAGTTCTAGAAATTTCTGATCGTCGCGGTCTTTGCAGACCGGCAGGCGTACCGCATCAGTTTCCGGTGCGCTACCGGGCAGGCAGTGAATCACCGCATCGAATTGCGCCATGCTGCGTTGACGGGCATTGTCATCAAGCTTCAGTTGGGCATAGCCCAGCACGATCAGCCATTCCATCCTGCAATCGGCGCGGGTGACCGCTTCGATGGTGCCGTCCTGCAGCGCTGCAAGCAGGCGATCCCAGCGCGGGTCCCGGAAGACAAACAGGTCAAGGCAGACGTTGGTGTCGATAACGACGCGGTTGGGTATCATTGGCGCTGCCCATTCTTTTTTCGACTGCAACAATTCATGCTCATCGTTCTCTCTCCTGCCAAAACCCTCGACTATGCCACAGCGCCCGGTACGGACTTTTTTACCACGGCTGATTTTGTTGATCAGTCTGCCGCACTGATTGACACCTTGCGAAAATTGTCGCCTGCCGAAGTCGGGACCTTGATGCATATCTCGGACCCGCTCGCGCAACTCAATGCGACGCGCTACCTCAGCTGGAATTCGATCGCGACGACCGCCAATGCCAAGCAGGCCGTGCTGGCCTTTAATGGCGATGTCTATGAAGGGCTTGATGCGGTCTCGCTGAAGCCGGAGCAACTGGGTTACTTGCAGGGCCATCTGCGGATTTTGTCGGGTCTGTACGGTGCGTTGCGTCCGCTTGACCTGATGCAACCGTACCGGCTTGAAATGGGCACCCGGCTGGCGAATTCAAAGGGCAAAGACCTGTATGCCTACTGGGGCGACAGTGTCACCGATGCCCTCAACGCACAGCTGGCTTCACAGGATGCGAACACCTTGGTCAACCTCGCATCGGAAGAGTATTTCAAGGTGGTCAGACCGGCACGATTGCAGGCACCCATCATCACGCCCGTGTTTCAGGACTGGAAGGATGGCAGGTACAAGATCATCTCGTTTTATGCAAAGCGGGCGCGCGGATTGATGACGCGCTTCGCCGCGCAGCAGCAGATTACGGAGGTCGACGGCTTGCGTGATTTCAACCTTGGCGGCTATGCGTACGATGCCAACGCATCCGATGCGACGCACTGGATGTTCCGGCGTCGCATCGCTGACTAAAAAAGAACCTCGTGGTCAGCATCCGGCCGACCAGCATTGGTGGCGATGGATGACAGCGGCGTGGCAGTCACGCCCAGGCGTTGATCAACGGTCCGCCTTGCGCGATCAGGAATTCCTTGAGCATCAGCGCCGCCGGCGCATGCCGCTTCGAGCGCAGATGCGTCACGTGCCAGTGCCGCACCAGCGGCAAACCCACAATATCCAGGAGTGCCAGATGACCCGCGGCCAGTTCATGGCGTACCGTGCGCAGCGACAAAAAGGTCAGGCCCATGCCCGCCATCACGGCTTGCTTGATTGATTCGTTGCTGGGCATTTCCATGACGATCTTCGGGCTGACAGCGTGTTCCGCAAACAGGCGCTCCATCGCATCACGGGTGCCGGAGCCCGCTTCGCGCACCACGAAGTCGGCACCTTCGAGGATCGCCAGCGGCGCTTTCCTGCGCCGTGACAGCGGATGGTTGGGCGCGCTGACGATGCCCAGCGGATTGGTGGCAAACACCGTCGACGAACATACTTTTGTATCCGGCACGTGACCCATGATCAGCAAGTCCAGCTCGTTGCGCTGCATTAGCCGCAGCATGTTTTCGCGGTTATGGATCTGTAGTGCGATCTCGATATCCGGGAACTGCTTGCGAAACTGCACCAGCAGCATCGGCACGAAATACTTGGCGGTGCTGACCACGCCAAGGTCGATTTTGCCGCGCCGCATGCCGCGCAGGTCGGCCACTGATTCGTCGAGCTGGCGTAATTGCGCGACGGCCGCCTGCGCAAATTCCTGCACTTCGCGTCCGGCGGCGGTCAGCCGGATCGTGCGTCCGTAGGCTTCGACCAGCGAAATACCCAGGGCTTCTTCGAGTTGCTTGAGCTGCATCGACACCGCCGGCTGGGTCACATGCAAGGATTCGGCGGCCCGCGACACCGACCCGCTGCGGGCGATTTCGAGAAAGGTGTCGAGCTGGCGCAGCGTGTAGTGGCGCATTGGGTCTCATCAGTCTTAAGTGATATGAATCTCGAAAATGCTTATTAGACCTTATTGGTCCGGCTTCGTATAGTTTGATCAGGACAGCAACATTCCCTTGCACCGACGATCCACCGGAGAACCGCCATGAGCCTGACTGACACCCGCAGCGATAATCACATCGACAATCACATCGACAACGATAGCAACAGCAGTACCGGCAACGACGCCATCCAGATCACCGACCAGAAAAAGCGCTATTCGGCCGGCGTACTGAAGTATGCGCAGATGGGCTACTGGAACAGCGATTACGTGCCCAAGGCCACCGACCTGCTGGCGCTGTTTCGCATCACGCCGCAGGACGGTGTCGATCCGATCGAAGCCGCTGCCGCGGTCGCCGGCGAATCCTCGACAGCGACCTGGACCGTGGTCTGGACCGATCGCCTGACTGCCTGCGACATGTACCGCGCCAAGGCCTATCGGGTCGATCCGGTACCGAATAATCCTGGTCAGTATTTTTGCTATGTGGCGTATGACCTGTCGCTGTTCGAGGAATGCTCGATCACCAATGTCGCTGCCTCGATCATCGGCAATGTGTTCAGCTTCAAGCCGTTGAAAGCGGCACGGCTGGAAGACATGCAGTTCCCGGTCGCCTACGTGAAAACTTTTCCCGGTCCGCCGACCGGCATCATCGTCGAGCGCGAGCGTCTCGACAAGTTCGGCCGGCCACTGCTGGGGGCAACCACCAAGCCGAAGCTGGGCCTGTCGGGACGCAATTACGGCCGCGTGGTCTACGAAGGCCTGAAGGGTGGACTCGATTTCATGAAGGATGACGAGAACATCAATTCGCAACCGTTCATGCACTGGCGCGACCGCTTCCTGTTCGTGATGGATGCGGTCAACAAGGCCTCGGCGGCAACCGGTGAAGTTAAGGGCAGCTACCTCAATGTCACCGCCGGCAACATGGAAGAAATGGTTCGGCGCGCCGAATTTGCCAAGGAACTCGGCTCGATCGTGATCATGGTCGACCTGGTGGTGGGCTGGACCGCGATCCAGTCGATGTCGAACTGGTGCCGCCAGAACGACATGCTGCTGCACATGCATCGTGCCGGTCATGGCACTTATACCCGGCAAAAGAACCACGGCATCTCGTTTCGCGTGATTGCCAAATGGCTGCGTCTGACTGGCGTCGATCATCTGCATGCCGGTACTGCCGTCGGCAAGCTCGAAGGCGATCCGATGACGGTCCAGGGCTATTACAACGTCTGCCGCGATGCGCAGACCGTGGTCGACCTGCCACGCGGGATTTTCTTCGATCAGGACTGGGGTGCCTTGCGCAAGGTGATGCCGGTGGCGTCGGGCGGTATCCATGCAGGGCAGATGCACCAGCTGCTGCATCTGTTCGGCGACGATGTGATCCTGCAGTTTGGCGGCGGCACCATCGGCCATCCGCAAGGGATACAGGCCGGCGCGGTGGCCAACCGGGTCGCACTCGAAACGATGGTGCTGGCCCGCAACGAAGGACGTGACATCGAGAACGAGGGGCCGCACATCCTGCGTGCAGCGGCGCGCTGGTGCAGTCCGTTGCAAGCCGCGCTCGATACCTGGGGCGATGTCAGCTTCAACTATGCGTCGACCGATACGTCGGACTTCACGCCGACACCGTCGCTGAGCTGAACACACCGTTGCATTTTCTGACCGATTTCAAGGAGCCATCATGCGCATCACCCAAGGTACGTTTTCATTCCTGCCCGACCTGACCAACGAGCAGATCACCAA
>CANFED010000294.1 GCA_947445995.1 Oxalobacteraceae bacterium
GGTCGAGACCGCGCGCAAGCACAACGTGCCGGCCTACGTGATTTTCCATGACGCGACGATGCGCGAAATCGCCAAGGCACGGCCGGGTTCGCTCGATGACTTGCGCGGCGTCAGCGGCGTCGGCGAGAAAAAGCTGGAGACCTACGGTGCCGAGATTGTCGGCTTGATTGCGGAGCTGGTGGAAGGTTAGGCGTCAAGCGATCCACGGCGGTGCTTGGTGGCAAGCTCATCGGGTGAACTCAGGCAATGCCCTTCGGTTATTGCACCATTAAACCCACCCAACATAGCCGTAGGGTGGGCACCGGGGTATCGTGCCCACGCGAATGAACCGTCGAACGGCCGAAATGGCAAGCATTATCGGCGCGCACCCGTGGACACACTCTGCCAAAGCCGAAGCAATGCATCGGCAACATCACTACCATCTTTGTGCGCCGCATCAACATCACGCACTCCCACGGCCCGTTGCTCCCTCCGATGGGGACGCTGCACTCCGCATCCTCCCTGCCAATTCGCCGTTCCCGGCCGGTTTGCGCTAATTCTCCGGCGTGGCACGCCCCTTGCGTTAGTCATTCCGGTGGTCTGACCAGTCAGACCGGAAAAGGGTGCGTCGATGAGAATGCCGAATATTGCAGCGCAAACATTGCAACGTCAGATCCTGTCCGGCGCGTACCAGCCTGGGCAGATGCTGCCGGGGCAGCGCGTGCTGGCCGGTTCGCTCGGTATCAGCCGTGCGTCATTGCGCGAAGCGCTGTCGATGCTCGAGACGCTAGGCTTCATCCGCGCCGTACCAGGCAAGGGCACGCTGGTGACGGCCGGGCGCAGCGTCGGCCAGTCGACCGCAACGCAGTCGTCGGCCGAGGTGCTCGCCACGTATCAACTGCGCTTCGTCCTCGAACCGGCCGCCGCAGCGCTGGCTGCGCGGGCCGTCGAGGCGCAGCTGACACCACGCCTGTGGGGTGCGCAAACCCGTTTCGAGGAATCCCTCAAGACGCTTGATCTGATCGGTGCGTCGCGCGCCGATCTCGAATTCCACCAGCTCATTGCCGACCTGTCCGGCAACGCCGTGTTCCTGCAAATCGTCCGCTCGTTCGAAGACCGCATCAGCCACAGCCTGAGCTTGCCGCTGGCCGACCATGACCGCTTGTGGGAAGCCGCGCTCGAGCACCGCGCCATTGCTGCCGCGATTTCTGCCGGCGATGCCGAGGGCGCACGGCACGCGATGCAAGCCCATTTGCTTGGCACCGCGCAGCGCGTTGGCATCACTTTCGTTCCACCCTGATTTTTTCGTCGTCTTTTTATTCCCTGTTTTTTATCCGATCCGCCCACCTCCGAAGGAAGCCCTGATGAAACGCCAGACACCGACACTCCTTACCCTTGCCTGCACCCTTGCATTTGGCCTGCTGTCCGGTTCCGCTGCCCATGCCGAAAAAGTCTTGCGCATCGCGATGACTGCCGGCGACGTGCCGCGCACGCTGGGTCAGCCCGACCAGGGTTTCGAGGGCAACCGCTTTACCGGTATTCCAATGTACGACGGCCTGACCCAGTGGGACCTGACCAGGACCGATCAGGCCAGTGTGCTGATCCCCGACCTGGCGCTGTCCTGGACCGTCAGCGCGACCGACAAGACCAAGTGGACTTTCAAGCTGCGTCCCGGCGTGAAATTCCATGACGGTTCGGACTTCAACGCCGATGCGGTCGTCTGGAACGTCAACAAGGTACTCGACAAGGAAGCCGTCAACTACGATCCGAGCCAGGTCGGTGTCACCGCATCGCGCATGCCGACGCTGCGCTCGGCCAAAAAGATGGATGACCTGACGGTCGAGCTGACTACCTCGGAACCGGATTCCTTCCTGCCGATTAACCTGACCAACCTGTTCATGGCGTCGCCGGTGCAGTGGGCCAGGAAGCTCGCGGCGGTACCTGCCGGCGTGACTGAAAAAGCCGAGCGCTCGAAGCAGGCCTGGGCCGCGTTCGCTGCCGATGCGTCCGGTACCGGCCCGTTCAAGATGAGCAAGTTCGTCTCGCGCGAGCGGGTCGAGATGGTGAAAAATCCGGCTTACTGGGATGCCAAGCGCGTACCGAAAATCGACCGCGTGGTGATGTTGCCGCTGCCGGAAGCGAACTCGCGCACCGCCGCACTGCTCTCCGGCCAGGTCGACTGGATCGAAGCGCCGGCACCGGACTCGATCGAAACCATCAAGGCGCGCGGCTTCAAGATCTATTCGAATCCGCAACCCCATGTCTGGCCGTGGCAGCTGTCCTTCGTACCGGGTTCGCCGTGGCTCGACAAGCGCGTGCGCCAGGCCGCCAACCTGTGCGTGAACCGGACCGAACTCAAGCAATTGCTGGGTGGCCAGATGGGGGAAGCAACCGGCACCGTCGAGCCTGGCCATCCGTGGCGCGGCAGTCCGAATTTCCAGATCAAGTACGACCCGGACACGGCCCGCAAGATGATGCAGGAAGCCGGTTACTCAACGGCCAAACCGATCAAGGTGAAGGTGCAGATTTCGGCGTCCGGTTCCGGCCAGATGCAGCCGCTGCCGATGAACGAATACATCCAGCAAAACCTCAAGCAATGCTTCTTCGACGTGCAGTTCGACGTGGTCGAGTGGAACACGCTGTTTACCAACTGGCGTCTCGGTGCCAAGGATGCGACCGCGCACGGCTCTGACGCGGTCAACATCAGCTTCGCCGCAATGGACCCGTTCTTTGCGATGGTGCGCTTCGTCAGCACCAAGGCCGCGCCACCGGCATCGAACAACTGGGGCTTCTACAGCAATCCGGACGTCGATGCGCTGATCGCCGAAGCCCGCACTACTTTCGATGCCAAGCCGCGCGATGCGTTGCTGGCCAAGCTGCACGCGAAGATCGTCGATGAGGCACCGTTCGTCTGGATCGCCCATGACACCGGACCGCGCGCGATGTCGTCCAAGGTCAAGGGTGTGGTGCAGCCACAAAGCTGGTTCATCGATATCGCCACGATGTCGATGGATTGATGTCCGTGCGCCGCGCGTCCCGTTTGTGCGGGTCGCGCGGCGCTGCACTCCCCCATTCCGGAAGAGCCCATGCTATCGATCCTGCTACGTCGCATCCTTTACGCCTTGCCCATCATGGTGGGCGTGGCATTCCTGTGTTTCATGCTGGTCCATATTGCCCCTGGTGATCCGCTGGTGTCCATCTTGCCACCGGATGCCTCGATCGAATTGCAGAACCAGTTGCGCGAGCTGTACGGCTTCAATCGCAGCTACCCCGAACAGTTTTTTGGTTGGCTCTGGCGCGCTGCGCAGGGTGACCTCGGCAGCTCGATTGCCACCGGTCGGCCGGTCGCGCAGGAAGTCTTCAAGGCGGTCGGCAATACCTTCATGCTGGCGTCGCTGGCGACGCTGATCGGCTTTTTCTTTGGCGCGCTATTTGGTTTTGTCGGCGGCTATTTCCGTGGGTTGTGGATCGACAGGATCGCCTCGCTGGTGGCTATGGTCGGCGTCAGCGTGCCGCATTACTGGCTCGGCATGGTGCTGGTGATTATTTTTTCATCGCAGCTGATGTGGTTGCCGGCCACCGGTGCCGGTCCGGGCGGATCGGCCGAATGGGCCTGGGATACTGAGCACATCAAATACCTGATCATGCCGGCGATCACGATGTCGTTCATCCCGATGGGCATCATCGCGCGCACGGTGCGGGCGCTGGTGGCCGATATCCTGGCGCAGGAATTCGTCATCGGCCTGAAAGCTGGCGGCCTGACCGAGTTCGGCGTGTTCAAGCATGTGGTCAAAAATTGCGCGCCGACTGCGCTGGCGGTGATGGGCTTGCAGCTCGGCTACCTGCTGGGCGGATCGATCCTGATCGAAACCGTGTTCTCGTGGCCCGGCACCGGCTTCCTGCTGAATCAGGCTATTTTCCAGCGTGACCTGCCGCTGCTGCAAGGCACGATCCTGGTCCTCGCGCTGTTCTTCGTCACCCTCAATGTGCTGGTCGATATCTTGCAGACCGCCTTTGATCCACGCATCGAAAGAGGCTGATCCATGACGACCATTGCACTCCCACAGCCAGTGGTATTTCAGCGCTCGCGCGGCCATCTGGCCAATGTCCTGCGCCGTTTGCTGCGCAACCGTTCCGCGATGATTGGTGCGGCCATCGTGCTGGTGCTGGTCATCATGGCGCTGGCGGCCAGCTGGCTGATGCCGGCCGATCCGTTCGCGACCTCGATGTTCGGCCGCCTGAAACCGATCGGCACGCCCGGTTCGCCGCTGGGCACCGACGAGCTCGGGCGCGACATGCTGTCGCGCCTGATCCTCGGCGCGCGGCTGTCGCTGTTCATCGGTATCACGCCGGTGTTGCTGGCATTCGTCATCGGCAGCACGATCGGCATTGTCTCCGGTTATGCCGGCGGCATCGTCAACACGTTGCTGATGCGCACGATCGACGTGCTGTACGCGTTCCCGTCGGTGCTGCTGGCCATTGCGCTGTCGGGTGCGCTGGGTGCCGGCATCGTCAATTCGCTGATCTCGCTGACCATCGTGTTCATCCCGCAGATTGCCCGTATCGCCGAAAGCGTGACGACTCAGGTGCGGCGCAGCGATTACGTCGATGCGGCCCGTGCCTCCGGTGCCAGTGCGTTTACGATCGTGCGCGCGCATGTGCTGGGCAACGTGCTCGGGCCGATCTTCGTGTATTCGACCAGCCTGATCTCGGTCTCGATGATCCTTGCCTCGGGTTTGTCCTTCCTCGGCCTCGGCGTGAAACCGCCGGAGCCGGAATGGGGCCTGATGCTCAACACGCTGCGCACCGCGATCTACAACCAGCCGTGGGTCGCGGCCTTGCCTGGCGTGTTCATCTTCATCACGTCGATTTCATTCAACATGCTGTCCGATGGTTTGCGGTCGGCGATGGAGGTCAAGCAATGAGCGATGCCCAAC
>CANFED010000295.1 GCA_947445995.1 Oxalobacteraceae bacterium
CCGGCGATGATCGCCTGCATCACGTCGAGGCCTTTGGCAAACGTACGCTCTTCGACCTTGATGCCGCACTGCGGAGCGATTTCCTTGATGTAGGACACGGCACCGAAATGCGCGAGCTTCAGATTGCCAAGGCGGATCACTTCTTGCGCCTGGGCGGACATGGCGGTGCCGGCAATGGCAACGGCAAGGCACAGTTGCGGGAACATTTTTTTGGACATGCTGGTCTCCTGTTGATTGAATTGTCTTCGGGACAATGCAGACTTCGTGCCAGCGCCGCAGTGGATGGCGCAGGCGTGGTCTGGCAACGAGGAGAATACGGTATGCCGGCAGGTTTGGGCGGGAATCCGCACACATCCCGCCGCAGCCGTCCGGATTTTCGCGCAGCCAATGGCTATCGATGCGCCAGTCGCATCAGGTAAAATGCCGGCAACCCGCGCGACATGCCGCGCCCTTTCACCGCACTCCTTTTTTCGATGGCCCTCCGATGCTAGACAATCTGACCCAACGCCTTGCCAAGGTCGTCAAGACCATGCGCGGCGAAGCCCGCCTGACGGAAACCAATACTGCCGAGATGTTGCGCGAAGTGCGCCTGGCCCTGCTCGAAGCCGACGTCGCCCTGCCGGCGGTGCGCGACTTCATTGCCAAGGTCAAGCAAAAAGCAATGGGCGAGGACGTGATCGGCTCGCTCTCTCCAGGCCAGGCACTGGTCGGCGTGGTACAGCGCGAACTGGCGGCGATGATGGGTGGCGACCTTGGCCCCGAAGCGTCGCTGCTGAGTTTTGCGACGCAACCGCCCGCCGTGATCCTGATGGCCGGCCTGCAAGGTGCCGGTAAAACCACCACGGTCGGCAAGCTGGCCAAGTTCCTCAAAGAGAAGCACAAGAAAAAAGTCCTGACCGTATCGGCCGACGTCTATCGTCCCGCCGCCATCGGGCAGTTGCAGACGGTCACCGCGCAAGTCGGCGCCGACTTCTTTCCATCGCTGACCACCGACAAGCCGGTCGCTATCGCTCTGGCGGCGCTCGACTTTGCCAAGCGCCACTATCACGATGTCCTGATCATCGACACCGCCGGTCGCCTCGGCATCGATGCCGACATGATGGCCGAGATCGCTGCGCTGCACGCCGCCGTCAAGCCAATCGAAACCCTGTTCGTGGTCGATGCGATGCTGGGCCAGGATGCGATCAATACCGCCAAGGCCTTCAACGATACGTTGCCACTGACCGGTATCGTGCTGACCAAGCTCGATGGCGATGCCCGCGGTGGTGCGGCGCTGTCGGTGCGGCACATCACCGGCAAGCCGATCAAGTTCGCCGGCACCGCCGAAAAACTCGACGGTCTCGAAGCCTTCGATCCGCAACGGATGGCCAACCGTATCCTCGGCATGGGCGATATCCTGGCGCTGGTCGAAGAAGCACAACGCAGTGTCGACACGGCCGCTGCGCAAGACATGGCGCAGAAGATCAAATCGGGTGGCCGCTTCGACCTGAACGACTTCAAGGCCCAGCTCGGGCAAATGAAAAAAATGGGCGGCATGGCCAGCATGATGGACAAGCTGCCGGCACAATTCCAGCAAGCCGCTGCCGGTGCCAACATGGGCAATGCCGACAAGCAGGTGCGGCGCATGGAAGGCATCATCAACTCGATGACTAAGCAGGAGCGCGCCAAGCCGGAACTGATCAAGGCCACCCGCAAACGTCGCATCGCCAATGGCGCTGGCGTGCAAGTACAGGAAGTCAATCGCATGCTGGCGCAGTTCGACCAGATGCAGACCATGATGAAAAAACTCAAGGGCGGCGGCATGATGAAGATGATGCGCAGCATGAAAGGCATGATGCCGGGCGGCGGAATGCGCTGAAGCAATCCGGAAGCCAACTTACGGTCACCTGCCCGATCCGGACAGGTGACCGCGAGGACACGAACGAATTGACAGGGAAGTGGCGCTGGCCAAGGATTTCCACCATGAACACTGGCAAGCGATAGCGCTACAAAGACTCAAAAAATGCTTGCGTGACCGGAAAATCCCCACCACTATAAGCGCTGCGTGAAACGGCGCATCGACCGAAAAATTCGTGAAGGAGCTTTGAAGATGGCAACAGCAAAAAAACCCGCAGCCGCTGAACCGGCCGCAGCAATCAAGGCAGCGCCGGCCAAAGCCGCCGTAAAAAAAGCCGCAACCAAGGCCCCCGCAGCGGCAAAGCCGGTCGTGGCGCGCAAACCAAATGCTGCTTTCATGAAGCCGATGACACCATCGGCAATCCTGGCCGCCGTAGTCGGTGCCGATCCGTTACCACGGACCGAAGTCACCAAGAAAGTATGGGAATACATCAAGAAAAATGCCCTGCAGGATGATGCCAATAAACGCATGATCAACGGCGACGCCAAACTGGTCGCAGTGTTCGGCGGAAAAAAACAAGTCTCGATGTTTGAAATGACCAAATTGATCTCCGACCATCTGAAATAAATTGTCAGGTGTGCGACAGCGAAATTGATAAAGAAACTGATAAAGAAACGCCCGCAAGCAGCGGGCGTTTTTGTTTATGGGCAGCCGGCTTTCGCCGTCAGACCTGACTTAGTCCATGAAGTCGTCGTACTCCATTTGGGCATAGCTGCCGAGCTGCTTCCACGGCAATGCGGCTTCGGCAGTCGCCGGCCGTAATTCGAGCACGGTCCTGCGCGTCGTGCTGCCATCGGTTTTGCCGGACTCCACCACCAGCGCAATCTTGTGCCGGTTGGACCAGAGCACCCGGTTGTACCAGCCATTGCGCGACTCTTCCCGCCATTCGGTATCGGCCACAGCGGTGACACGCTTTGACAACGTCATGGCCTTGACGGTTTTTTCCGACACCATCGCCGCTGCGTTATCCCATGAACCGTCAAAGCCACTGACGCTGTACTCGGTCGGCGGCACAAAGACCACACGGCGCTGACCGCGATCCACATACTCGGCGCGAATCGCCCCTGTTGCCGTGCGCGTCAGATGCTGAGTCGATGTTTCAAAATCAAAATGCTTGTGACCGCCTTGCTCGTCGGCATGCTCCTGCGCATGTGCCGGCAGGACGCGCTCCATCCAGACATGACCAGGACGACGGACCAAGATGTTGGTGAACTGGCGCGTTTCGGTGACGCCGGCATGCGAGACGAACTTGCTGTCGTAGGTCACGGTGGCATCGAGCGGTGGCAATTCTGCCGCCTGTACCGCGATGGTTGCGGTGAGCAGCAACAGTGCTACGGAAAAAATTTTCATCAGATTCCCAAAAAGAAAAAAAGTGGCAGCGCGATGCGCTGCCACCGTCGTGCTGCGAGCGGAATTACAGACCGGCAGCGCTCTTGACCAGCGTGAACACCTTGGTGTTGTCGATGGTGCCCTTGAAGATCTTGGCACCGGCACCGGCACCGTACAACTGCACATCACCACCGCCGTGGCTCTCGCCACCGTTGGAGGTGCGGATCACCGATTCCTGCTGATAGTCAAGTCCTTCGACAACGCTGGTATCGACCGTCACGCGGGTATCCTTGCGCATGGGCCCGTTGCCAAACACCAGCGTCGAATACGGCACGCCATCGGCATCGAGACTCAACTTGCCAGTCTGGTAGCTGATGTTGTTGCCAAGAATAGGTGTACCGCGCTTGCCATAGCCATTGAATGCCATCGTATGGTCGTGGTCGGCGGTGACAACAATCAGCGTGTTGGTCAGGTCGACTGTCGCCAACGCAGCCTTGATCGCATCGTCAAAGGCAATCGTGTCGACGAGCGCACGACGGGCATTGGTCGCGTGCAGGGCGTGATCGATACGACCGCCTTCGACCATCAGGAAATACCCTTTCGAATTCTTCGACAGCAATTCGATCGCCTTGGTGGTCATCTGCGCCAGACTCGGCTCCACGGCCGGATTACGGTCAGCGTCGTACGACATGTGACCTTGTCCCAGGGCCTGGTCGAACAGGGCAATCAGTTTGCTACCCGGTGTCGTCGGTGCTGCATTCAGGCTGGCCAGATCACTGGCAAAGGTGTAGCCCTTGCCTTGCAACTCGGCAACTAGGTCGCGACCATCCGGACGTCCCTTCGGCGTGACACCTGCCACGTAAGGACGCCAGTAATAACTGATCCCGCCCATCATCACATCGAGGCCCGCACCCAGCTTGGTATTGAAACCGCTACCGCCCGGTATTGCCTGACGGGCGATCTCATACTCGGCATCGCGATGGCAGGAGTGAGCGTAGGTCGCCGCCGGCGTGGCATGCGTCAGGCGTGCCGTGGTGACGGTACCGGTGGCCTTGCCCTGGGCAATCGCGTATTCGGTCAGCGTCATGACCGCCGTGCCGTTGCCGGTGGGTGCGCAATTGGTGACCGCATTGGCGACGTTGGTGGTGGCATCCTTGGACGGTGCCTTCGCAATCGTGTCACCACTCATCGAGACGACGTCATTGCGTTCCTTGACGCCGGTCATGTAGGCCGCCATCGACGGTGCACTGTCGGTAGTTTGCGCATCCAGCGAGTAGGTCTTGATACGCGCGGTGTAGGGCATCGTGTCCATGCCCAGCGAACCCGCTTCGTTGTATTTGTAGATGCGTGCGGCAGTCTTGGTGACCGGGCCCATGCCGTCGCCGAGGAAAAAAATCACATTCTTGGCTTCGCCGGCGGCCATGGCCGGAGCAGCGAAGACGACAGCCAGCGTTGTGGCGACACTTGCAACAGTCGCACTCAGTACCAGTTTCTTGATCATGTTGTTGTTCTCCGTGATGTCGTGATCAAAGTCCGGCCGCTGATTTCATCAGCGTGAAGACCTGTGTGTTATCGAGCGTGCCGTGGAAGGTATCGGCACCGAGGCCCATCGCTCCGAGGAATACGTCAGCACCGCCATGCGTTTCGCTGCCAGCCGGCACACGCACTGCGGCTTCCTGGTGGTA
>CANFED010000296.1 GCA_947445995.1 Oxalobacteraceae bacterium
CAGGACCTGCCTGTTAAGGGTCGGCCGACATCGTAGAATAGACCTTTTGGGCCGGTAGCTCACGCTTGGTTAGAGCAGCGGACTCATAATCCGTTGGTGCCGTGTTCGACTCACGGGAGGCCCACCACATATCATGACTGACATCCAGACTGACACACAGACTGACGCGGTTCCTGACAGCGAACCCGCCCTCCGCTTCGAGGACTTCGGGCTGTCCGCCGAAATCCTGCGCGCCCTGGCTGACCAAGGCTACGAACATCCGACCCCGATTCAGGCTGCGGCAATTCCGGTCGTACTGCAAGGCCGTGACGTGATGGGTGCAGCGCAAACAGGAACCGGCAAGACTGCCGGTTTTTCATTGCCCATCATCCAGTTACTGCTGGCCAACGCCAACAGTAGCGCCTCACCTGCGCGCCATCCGGTACGTGCACTGATCCTGACCCCGACTCGCGAACTGGCCGATCAGGTCGCCGAAAACGTGAAAGCCTATTGCCGTCACACGCCATTGCGCTCGACGGTGGTGTTCGGCGGCATGGACATGACGCCGCAAACGATCGCCTTGCGCGCCGGTGTCGAAATCGTCATTGCGACCCCAGGACGCTTGCTTGATCATGTCCAGCAAAAAACGCTGAACCTGTCGCAAACCCAGATCCTGGTCATGGATGAAGCCGATCGCATGCTTGACATGGGTTTTCTGCCTGACCTGCAGCGCATCATCAACTTGCTGCCAAAGAAGCGCCAGAACCTGATGTTTTCGGCCACTTTTTCCGGCGACATCAAGAAACTGGCCAGCAGTTTTCTCGACAATCCCGTCACCATCGAAGTCGCCCGCAGCAATCAGACTGCTGACCGCGTCACGCAAGTGGTCTACAAGGTCGACAGCGACGACGCCAAGCGCGACATCGTTGCGCACCTGATCCGTGGTCGCCAGCTCAAGCAGGTACTGGTGTTCTCGAACACCAAGATCGGCGCGTCGCGACTGGCGCGCGAGCTTGAAAAAGGTGGTGTCAAGGCGTCCGCGATCCACGGCGACAAGACCCAGTCGGAACGCATGGCGGCTCTCGAAGCGTTCAAAAGTGGTGAGGTTGATGTGCTGGTGGCGACTGACGTTGCGGCGCGTGGACTCGACATTTCCGACCTGCCGTGCGTGATCAATTACGACTTGCCTTACAACGCGGAAGATTATGTCCACCGCATCGGTCGCACCGGCCGCGCGGGTGCGTCGGGTGATGCGATTTCGCTCTACACGACCAAGGATGAGCGCTTATTGCTGGACATCGAAAAGCTGATCAAGCACAAGTTTGTCCCGGCAGAATTGGTCGGCTACACGCCGCCGGCGGAGCGCGCAGAACGGCGGCCGCGACGTGATGCGGAAGTTGTCGTTGCATCAGGCGCAGTATCCGCAGCGGCGCCCGTAGAACGGCCAATTCGTCCGCCTCGTCCTTTCCGCGAAGATTCCAGTCATTCGGAGTCCGTCCGTAGCGATGCACCGCGTTCGTCCTTCCAGCGCCGCGAAAAAGCCGATCCCTGGTTTTCCAAGCCATACGAGCCCAGCATTGCCGCGCCGGCCGAACCGGTTGGTGCAACCGCATCAGCAAACAAGAACAAACCGCGCAGGGCAGTGTTGCTGGGTGGAGTGCCGAAGGGATAAAACGTTTTGTTGGGCAGACTAACGGGAGCACAGGAATATCCGCAAATTCAATGCGGTTGTTCCTGTGCTCCCGTTTTACTTAGTGCAGGTGGATCTTGTGGTGTCTGCTCCATTTGCGTAGGGTGCAATAACCGAAGGGCATTGCACCAAATGCACTGGGATAGTTTCGTAGGGTAGGCACGCCCTTTTGTGCCCACGCGCGCGAACCAAAAATGTCGGCCAAATCCGGCTTCGGTGGTGCATTCGCGTGGGCACGATACAGCTGTGCCCACCCTACGGTACCAACATCTATCTTCGTCGATCATTCAGCGCGTAGGGTGCAATAACCGAAGGGCATTGCACCAAATGCACTGACGACGTGTGTGAAATGACGCGCAGCAATCTTGTAGGTTGTGCCCACGCGCGCGAACCGAAAATGTCGGCCAAATCCAGCTTCTGTGACGCATTCGCGTGGGCACGGTGAAGCTGTGCCCACCCTACGGCACTGCAAGCAGCATTCCTGTGTACTCGGTGTTCGTTGCTCTGGTAGGGCCTGTAGTTGGCAGTTCTGCGATGTCCAGTTGTTTTTTATAATTATTTATCTGGCCTGTTGGATGACATTTGATTGAATCCAATTGAAAGCACCTGGTGCTTTGATTTGATCAGCATTTTGGTCGACAGGAATGCAAATATTTCAGACAAAATGGTTCGCTCGTTGGCCGGCTAAAGAGGTATCTCATCAAAATCACTGGTCACCGCGGTGCACGAGATAGCGCACGGGTTGATCGATGCGCATCTGGGTGCTCATCTCTACAAAAAACGAATTGCAGTCGGTGCTCGAGGAAAAAGTGGTGGATTGCGCACAATCGTTGCTCATCAAATTGAGAGTAAAGCTTTTTATTTATATGGTTTTGTAAAAAATCAGCGAGCTAATATTGATAGCCGCGAGTAACGTGCTTTGAAGTTGATGGCAATCGACTTGTTGAATTATGATTTCCACGAGCTTGAAAAAGCACTGCAATCGCAAGAACTGTTTGAGGTACGCCATGATGAAACATGAAAAATTACTTGATGTAATGCACCTCACAGCAAAGGGCTTGCATGGGGCAGGTGTGATGGATACAAAAACCATGCTTGAATTTGATGCATTATGTTCGCCGCCAGTGCAAGACTACAGCGCAGATCAAATCAAAAGACTGCGTCTACGTTCTAACACTAGCCAAGCCGTGTTTGCAGCGTATCTCAACACCAGCACGTCAACCGTTCAGAAATGGGAGCAAGGCGTCAAACACCCTGATGGGCCATCTTTAAAATTATTGAATCTGGTTGATCGTAAAGGGCTTGAAATTCTTGCTTGAAAAGTCTTTTTCTATACCAGAATCGTTTGGGTAGGCCTATAAACGAACCTGTAGGATTGAGTGCATAAGGGTTAATTGGCACAACGTAAATGGTTGAGGAATGGCACGTTGTTCAGGTCAATCCCGATAGAGATAGTTGCCTTGAAGCGATGACCATTTCCGGCAGGTCACGTACGGCACTTGCTGCACAGATCAAAGTATTTCTTTCCTCCGGTGTTAGTTGATCCAGATCGCCGCCTTGAAAGTACACAAGTGCTTTCAAGCTTTCGCTAGGTTGAAAATTTTTCCCAAAAAGTGCTCTGGCGCTAGAAAGTCCCTTCGATAGGCTCACACCGGCATTGATCATTGCCGCAATATCCCGGTAATCTTTTGCTTCAATTCGTTGGAGGATGACTTTGACTTTTGTTGCCATCAAATCGTCTAATGCCGCAACGTCAAGAACACCGTCTTCTGATGACTCCGGAGTGGCAATGCGACCAAAGGCGATGGTGCCGAAGAAAGAGATCTTGACGTGTTCCTCGACTAGTTTTCCCGTAGATGCCAGCACGGTAAAAGCGTTGGGTTCGTCTTGCAGAACAGTCGCTTCAGGCATGAAGTCGAACGCAAGCAGCAGCTTGCTTTTATCAAGCGGCTTGTCGGTAAAAAAATCGAAATCAACCGATTGCCTGTGACCAAGCCGCAAGGCGATTGCGGTGCCTCCGTAAAGAACCAGCCCAAGCGCGCGAGCTGGTTGCAGTTTGCCCCACAATTGTTGCTGGGCGACAGGAAGAATCTCCATGCATGGTTTGAAGGTATCCATTATTCCAGCCTCCGCTTCGGCATCTCTGGCATCGTTTCGTTCGGCGTTACCAGTCCAAGTCGATAGTGCCAATAAGTCCATGACCGTGCGGAAAATTGCCCAATCTCGGCATGCTGCAAGACATGACAAAGGTAATTGTCGCCGATGCTGTTTGCAACAACTTGAACATCGCCGTAATCGCCAATGTTCATCACTTGCGCGACCACACGCTCGGGAGTGACCATCGCATCGTCAGTCCTTTTCCACCAAATGTATTTGCTCGCAAAAGGACGCAGTGTCATCAATTCAGATTCAGTCATGGCAATTCTCAATCTCGGTAGGCTCGATTGTATAGTTCGTCGTTACAGTAGAGTGCGATTCAAAACGTGAAAGTCTTGTTAATGAAGGAGATTTTCCATGATGTGTCCGGTGCAAATCACGACGTAATGACTTTGCCGGAAACATCCCTTGTCAGCAAGGCTGTTGCGCCACGACTTCGTGGAACTCCGCAGGGACTTGTCAGTTCAAGTGCCGTCGTACCAAGCAAATTCATGCCGAACAACGGTGGGTCCGTGAATACGCCTGCTACACCACCCCCGCCAACGCCCCCGCTTCACTCAACCTATCCAAAAACCACCCCAGCGATTTCCCCCGCGCCGCAGTGCGCCACGCCAGCTGACAATGACCGGCAGGTTTGGTTGCCGTAGTCTGTTTTTCAATCAGCGTACCCGCTGCCAGATACGGTGCAGCCACCGCCCGAGGCAAATAACCGCAGCCCAAACCGGCAACTTGTGCCAGCAGTTTCGCCCGTACGGACGGCACAGTCAGCGTCTCCTGGCCAGTCAGTAATCCGGAGGTGCGTGCCGCCATTGAGCGACTGCTGTCGGCGACCGCCACCGCACGATGCAACTGCAATTCGGCAGACGGGATTGGCTCGCTAGCCAGCGCCAGCGGATGGCACGGTGCGATCGCAAAGACCCAGTCCACCAGTCCCAGCGAACGGACCGTGAACTCACCGCTCATGAGGATCTCTTCCGGGCATTCCCCGCCCGCGCCAAGAATCAGGTCCGCGCGTCCATGCAGCAAGGATTCCCACGCGCCGGTCATGACTTCCTCGGCAAACCGCAAGCGGGTGC
>CANFED010000297.1 GCA_947445995.1 Oxalobacteraceae bacterium
ATGCCAGCCCGCACGGCATCGCGATCCGTTTCCAGTTGCCCGAAGGCGGCTTGACCGATATCGTCAGCATCTCGCACAACGGCTTTCCGGTCGCCACGCCAGAAGATTTTCTGAGCTTCCTGAACGCGGTCGCCGCGACCAAGCCAGACTCGCCAAAGCCGACGCCGGTCGAGCAATTCCTGGCCACGCATCCGGCGGCAATGAAATTCGTCAAGACACCGAAGCCGGCGCCGGTGAGCTTTGGCACGCTGGCGTTTTATGGCGTCAATGCATTCCAGTTCACCAACGCCAAAGGCGAGTCGCAGTACGCCCGCTATCAAATCATTCCGCTGGCCGGCATGCAGGCACTGACCGATGCCGAAGTTGCCAAGGCCGCACCGAATTACCTGATGGACGAACTGCCGCAACGCATCGCCAAAGGTCCGGTGCAGTTCCGCATCAGCGCCCAACTGGCCGGCAAGGATGATCCGATCAACGATGGCACCAAGGTCTGGTCGGACAGCAATCCCCAAATCGAACTGGGCATCCTGAGCCTGGACAAGATGTCGCCCGACAGTGCCGCCGCCGAAAAAGTACTGGCGTTCAATCCATTGCTGCTGACTGACGGCATTGCGCCGTCGGCTGACCCGGTCCTGTTGTCACGCCCGATTGCCTACAGCGTCAGCGTGATTCGCCGGTTGACCGGGAAGTAATCGTCCGCGGTTACAGCAGCGCCCGATAACCGACGCCGGTTTCGGTCATCAAAAACTGCGGCCGGGCCGGATCGTCTTCCAGCTTTTGCCGCAGATGTCCCATGTAGACCCGCAAGTAATGCGGCCGCTCGACATGGGACGGTCCCCACACTGCCTTGAGTATCTGCTGCTGCGTGAGCACCTTGCCGGCATGGGCCAGCAGATGCGCGAGCAAACGGTATTCGATCGGCGTCAGGTGTACCGGCACGCCAGCCTTGCTGATGCTACGCAAGCCCAGGTCCACCACCACATTCCCGAAACACACGACCGGTTCGGCCTCAGCGCCGCGTGAGCCGCGTCGCAAGGCTGCGCGCACCCGTGCCAGCAATTCGCCAACGCCAAACGGCTTGGTCAGGTAGTCGTCGGCACCGGCATCCAGCGCAGCGATTTTTTGCAGCTCGTCGGTGCGCGCCGACAGCACGATCACCGGGATCACCGACCAGCTGCGCAGCTCACGGATCAGCGTGGTGCCGTCGCCGTCGGGCAAGCCGAGGTCGAGGATGACGAGGTCGGGCTTGCGGGTGGCGATCTCGATGAGGCCGCGCTGCAGCGTGTCGGCCTCGAATACCGCATGCTGCTCGGCTTCGAGCGCGATGCGCACGAAGCGCCGGATTTGCGGATCGTCCTCGACCACGACGACATGATGCTGCGCTGGGTTCATGACTGACTTTCGGGTTCGACAGAAGGCGGTACACCAGCCGGCAACAGGATGATGAAGCTGGCACCGCCGTCGGCATTGGTGGTGCTGTCGATGCTGCCACCGTGGGCTTCGATGATGGCGCGGCAAATCGCCAGGCCGAGTCCGACACCGGGGATGGCCGACTCATTGACGCCGCGCGCGAACTTGTCGAACAGCGTGCCGAGCTGCCCGGCCGGCAAGCCCGGCCCATTGTCGGCCACCGTCAGGCAAATCTTGTTGCCCGCCGGGGCTGCCGAAATACGGATCGTCGAACCCGCTGGCGTGTACTTGAGGGCGTTCTCGATCAGATTGCACAGTACCCGCTCGATAAGCACTGCATCGAACTGCACCAGCGGCAAGTCCGCCGGCAGGTCGGTGACGATGTGATGCAGGGCCAGTAAGTTGCCACAGGCAGCCAGTGCGGTACCGACCACTTCTTCCAGCCCTTGCCATTCCAGCCGCAGCTGCACGGCACCCGCTTCCAGTCGTGCCATGTCGAGCAGGTTGACCACCAGCGTGCTCATGCGCAGACTCTCGTGATGCAGCGCGCGCGCCACGCCAGCTTGCGCTGGTAGCAACGGTGGCTCGGCCCGCACCAGGGCTTCGGCCAGTCCGACCAGCACCGTCAACGGCGTGCGCAAATCATGCGACAACGCCGACAACAGCGAATTGCGTAAGCGCTCGGATTCCATCTGCACCAGCGCACTGCGGGCGACATCGGCGTAATGCACGCGCTCCAGCGCAATGGCGATCAGCGAAGCAAAGGTGTCGAGCTGGCGGCGCTGTTCCGGCACCATCAGCCAGCGCGGCACTTTCGGCAGGATGGCCAGCACGCCACGACAGCGCATCGGTGCTTTCAGCGGCAGGTACAGGCGTGCGCTCGACGGCAGCGTATCGGTGCCTGCGCCGGCCGGCTGCACATGGTCGTAAGCCCATTGCGCGATCGCCACGTCGAGTACCGCGAGCCGCTGCGCTTGCGGTTCGGATGACAAGGTCAGACGCTCGTGGAGGTCAGGCAGCAGCACCGCGGTCGCCGCATTGAAACCGGCCGCGAGGCTGCGGTTCGACAGTTCGATGACCTGATCGGTGGTCAGCGCGCCGGACAAATCGCGCGCCATTTCGTAGAGCGCGCGGGCGCGGCTTTCGCGCTGCTCGGCGACCCGCAACTGATAGCGCAGGCGCGCCGTCAGCTGGCCGGTAATCAGGCCGACGGCCAGCATCACGGCAAAGGTCAGCAGGTATTGCGCATCCGATACCGCGAACGAAAAACGCGGCTGCACAAAGAAAAAATCGAATACCAGCACATTGACCACTGCCGCCAGCGCCGCCGGGCCGCGACCGCCATACAGCGCCACGCCCATCACCGACAACAGGAACACCATGACGATATTGGCCAGTTCGAAATACGGAAACAGCAGCGCCGCCAGCCCGGTCGTGGCGACGCTGGCCAGCACCGCCCAGACATACGGCCACGGCCGCACCGGTTCGTCGGACAGCGTCTCGGCACTGGCGGCCCAGGCCTTGCTGCCGAGCGGCGCATCGGAGCCGTCGCGGGCAATCTGGATCACGTCGAGGTCGAACGCCTGGTGCGCCAGCCGCTGCGCGACCGAGGATTGCCACCAGCGCTGCCCGCCCGCGCGTCCGATCACGACGCGCGAAATATTGTGTGTGCGGGCATAGTCGAGCAGCGTGGCGGCCACGTCCTCGCCGGCAATCGTGGTGGCTTGCGCACCAAGTTCCTGCGCCAGCGCCAGCACTTTCAGGATGCGCTGGCGTTCGCTTTCGCGCAGACGTTGCAGCTGGTGCGTTTCGACATAGACCGCGTGCCAGTCGGCATTGAGGCGCTCGGCCAGACGGGCGGCGGCACGGACAATTTTTTCGGCACCGGGACGCGGACCGATGCACACCAGCAGCGTGTCGCGGGTTTCCCAGACGCGCCGGATCGACTGCGCATCGCGGTAGGCACGCACGTCGGCATCGACACGGTCGGCGGTGCGACGCAAGGCCAGTTCGCGCAACGCGATCAGGTTGCCCTTGCGGAAAAAACTCTGCGCGGCGCGTTCGGCCTGCGCCGGCAAGTACACCTTGCCCTGCTTGAGCCGGCGCAGCAATTCGTCGGGCGGCAAGTCGACCAGCACCACTTCATCGGCCTGATCGAATACGGTGTCGGGCACGGTCTCGGCGACCCGCACGCCGGTGATGCCGCCGACCACATCATTGAGGCTTTCCAGATGCTGGACATTGACCGTGGTGAAGACGTCGATACCGGCAGCGAGCAATTCATCGATGTCCTGCCAGCGCCGTGGATGGCGCGAGCCCGGTGCATTCGCATGCGCCAGTTCATCGACCAGGATCAGTGCAGGGTGGCGTACCAGCGCGGCATCGAGATCGAATTCGAGCAAGCTGCGTTCGCGGTAGGCCAGCGTTTTCAGTGGCAACTGCGGCAAGCCGTCGAGCAAGGCCAGCGTCTCGCGCCGGCCATGTGATTCGACCAGCCCGACGACCACATCGATACCATTGCTCTGCGCGTCCTGCGCTGCCAGCAACATCGCGTAGGTCTTGCCGACCCCGGCCGAAGCACCGAAAAAAATCTTCAGCTTGCCGCGACTGGCCGCGTGCTCATCCTGCTGCAACTGGCGCAGCAAATCATCGGGGTCGGGGCGATCCGTGGGCATCGAGACAGTCATGCCGGCATCTTACCGTGGCGCGTCGAGTGCCATGTTGAGCGCGAGCACATTGACGCGTGGTTCACCCAGAAAACCACCGATGCGACCGGCGCTGTGCTGTTCGATCAGCGCTTGCACGACGGCCTGCGACAGGTGCCGTTCACGGGCAATGCGCGGCAACTGATAAGCCGCTGCCGCCAGGCTGATCTCGGGATCAAGACCGCTACCCGATGCCGTCACGAGGTCGACCGGGATCGCTTGCGTGTTACCGGGATCGACTGCCTGCAAGGCCGCGATGCGGGCCTTCACGGCATCGAGCAGTGCCGGGTTGTTCGGTCCGAGATTGGCACCTCCGGAGGCCAGTCCGTTATTGGCCATCGGCGCAGTGGCAGATGGCCGGCCCCAGAAATAGTTTGGCGAGGTGAAGGCCTGTCCGATTAGCGACGAGCCGACCGGCTGGCCGTCGCGCAGCACGATGCTGCCGGCAATCTGCGCAGGAAAAACGGCGCGGCCAATGCCGGTCACGGCAGCCGGATACAGAATGCAGCACAGCGCAGTGAGCAAGGCAAACAGGACTAGTGCGGGGCGAAGAATGGTGTTCATGTTGAGTCCTAAACAAGAGAGAGTGCGGACAGCACGAGATCAATCAGCTTGATCCCGGCGAATGGCACGATGATGCCGCCCAGTCCGTAGATGAGCAGGTTGCGACGCAGCAGCAGGGCCGCACCGACCGCGCGGTATTTGACCCCCTTGAGCGCCAGCGGAATGAGCACGACGATGATCAA
>CANFED010000298.1 GCA_947445995.1 Oxalobacteraceae bacterium
CCGTTTCCTCCCCCAGACCCCCACCTGCTACTCGTCTCAAAGAGACGAAGAATCCGAATACCAAGGGTCCGGAAGACATGATGCATCCTACTAACAAAATTGATCAGTAAGATCATTATTGGATAGGATGACCACCGGCTTGCCCTCCAGCGACGGGTTGAACACCCGCTCGCAGCTGACGTAGCAGTGGTTGACATCCACCAGTGCAAAGACCGACTTCGTTGCCGACACCGGATCCATGGTCCGGCGTCGAACCGGCACACCACACCGACGACGACACCCCAGATTTCCAGCGTCTCACCGTCCCCGAACTGGATCGGCGCATATCGCGAATTCTCGGCGCGCAACTCGATGACGCCGGCGCGCTTGCGCAGGCGCTTGATTGTGTAGTCGGCATTGACGACGGCCAGCACGATACTGCGATGCTTCGGCGACAGCGAACGGTCGACCACGACCATGTCGCCATCAAAGATGCGCGCACCGACCATGCGGTCGCCCTGCACCCGAAAATAGAACGTCGCCGTCTTGTTGCGCACCAGGTATTGGTTCAGGTCGAGGCCTTTTTCCAGATACTCCTCTGCCGGGGATGGAAATCCGGCGGAGCTGCGTTGTCCGTAGAGCGGGCGTAGGCATACCGGCGTCAGAGTACTCGCCGGTACCAGGCACGCGGGCATCGCCGTGGCGTACGCGGGATCCTGCAGGGAAAGAGGAGAAAAAAGGGACATCGCGTGCTTTCGTTCTTATACTGTACTTTCATACAGCATAGGCGAGCGGCAAGGACGGCGGTGGTTGTTTTGTGGGACACCTGTGCTTTATTGGAAGAGCCGCGACCAGTCCCTCCGGCGACACGCTGCCCGCAAGAGATGCCGGATCACAAGAAGATCAGCTACCCGGATCGGCCTTTCCGCGAAGCGCCAGCACTTGCCTGCGCGCATCCTGCCTTGCCTGTTCAGTGGTACCCCGCCAGCGACGCTGCGGCACGCGCATCTGGCTGCGCCGGTCACCGAGAATGGTCCGCAAGGCGTCCACCGATACCCCGCAAAAGTCGCTCATGCGGATCAGCATCCCGCCCGTCAGTGGGATGCGTCGGCGACGCAGCAGAGGGATATCGGCAGCCGTGACTTCCAGCCGCTGCGCCAGGGCGGCATCAGATGCAGCGCCCAGCAGGAATTGCAGAAAATTGAGCAAGTTTTCCGGCTCGTACGGTCCGGAATTAACGGCAGCGGTAGGCAATAGTTGTTGAACCATGATGGCGGGATGTCGGAGAAAAAATTGTGTAGCCGACAGTGTGCGCATGTCGGTTACCGCTGTCCCGCGCGTGTCTGCGGTAGTGCACTTGCGCTGGTCATTGACCGGTGATGCTGGCTTTCAAGCAACATCGTCGGATACGCTCACTGGAACGGTGCTACAGGTGCACCTGATGCGCAAGACGATGATCCGCAGGACAAGCAAAGACAGTGCACGACGTACGTGATTGTCACGTAATTTCAATGAGGACACCATTTTTGGGAAAGGAAAGCCGATGCTGTCGGCACCGACGAGTTTTTGAACCACTCGACCGATTTTTACTGACCCACCCGAACTGGCGCAGAGGTAGAAGCAGCACGGCTTACCAAAGGTCCGGGTGGGTCAGTCGATGTCGGTGCCCTAGGTCAAAAACTCGTCGGTGCCTACATGAGCCATCAAAGGGCAGGATGCCAAAAGTTGGTTTGCATGCAATTAAATCGCGTAAAAGCGAATTCAACTTGGCTGGCAACAATGTCGCTAGATACCGCATCAAAAATGTCTTCTCATTCAATGCCTATTCAGCGCGCGGCGTTCCCGCCAACACCAGATCCCCTGCCACCGTCTCAATAACATCACGCAACTCCAGCGCCGCCAACCAGCGCGCCGGGATCGCCGCCACACCATGCAATGCCCTGAACAGATTGCCGGTAATCGCCCCAGTAGAATCGCTGTCACTCGCAATGTTGACCGCCAGAATGACGCCCTTCATCAGACTCCCTGCCACTTCGGATAGCCCGGACTAGCGCTGTTCGACAGTCCCGTGGGCCCTGGCAAGCACACAGCCTGATAGGCGAAATTAACCATACCGGCTATAATTTGCATGAAACTTCAATAAGGATTCATGCAGTGAAACCGGCAACCATCCCTTTTTCAAGTCCGTCGCTATCGACAAGACCTTATGCCTTGGATCAAGTGGCAAAGATGCTGCGCGCTGGCAAGGTGTATCGCAGGGAGGACCTGGCCCAGGTTTCCAATGCCGTTGACCGGCATCTTCGTGAGCTGGTTTCTGGCGGGGTATTAAAACGACTGGCGCAGGGGCTTTACTATGCACCCAGGAAATCCGTTTTTGGCACGTTGCCCCCGGATGATCAGGAACTGGTAGCCACGTTCCTGCGCGACAAGGATTTCCTGATGTTCACCCCGTCGAGCTACAACACACTGGGCTTGGGGACCTCGCAGCTCTACAACAAGACCCTGGTGTACAACCACAAGCGGCATGGCCTTTTTTCGTTCGGGAACCGTCAGTTTGATTTTCGCGTCAAGCCACGCTTCCCGAAGAAGCTCACGCCGGAATTCTTGCTGGTCGATGCAATCAACAATCTGGACGAATTAGCCGAAGACAAGAACCAAGTGCTACAGATGGTGGAGCACAAGTTGTCCGGATTTGATCAGGCCAAGTTGAAGTGCGCCGTTTCAAATTTTGGCTCAGCAGTGACCAGGAAACTTTTCATGCGGTGGCTGGATGTCTGACTTCCTGCACACGCGCAGCGATTTCAACGAGCTTCTGGCGATCGTGGCCGAGCAGCGCGGGATAGATCCGGTGCTGGTCGAAAAGGACTACTGGATCATGCACTGCCTGTGGGGCTTGCAGGCATCCGGGTTCCGGTTTGAGCTGAAAGGGGGTACATCACTCTCGAAATGCTTCGGCATCATCCACCGATTTTCGGAGGACATTGATATCCGCATCGAGCCACCCGATGATCTACAGGTCAAAGTGGGGCGTAACCACGATAAGCCTGCGCATATAGAATCCCGGCGGACTTATTACGAATGGCTCTCCAAAAACATCGCCATTCCCGGAATAGACACCGTCGAACGTGACACCGCCTTTGATGACGAAAAAATGCGCAGCGCCGGAATTCGCTTGGGTTACCCCAACCGCGTCGGCAAGCAGACTGGCATCAAAGACGGCATCTTGCTTGAACTAGGGTTTGACGACACAGCCCCCAACCGCCCAGTCACAATCTCATCCTGGGCCTACGATGCAGCAATCAATGCTGGCGTGAAGACTGACGACAATCGTGCCGTTGATGTTCTGTGCTACTTGCCTACCTATACTTTTGTGGAGAAGCTCCAGACGGTATCGACCAAGTACCGACTGCAGAAGACGGGCGATGCCTTCCCGGCCAACTTCATGCGCCATTACTACGACATCTACTGCCTGCTGAACATGCCAGAAGTTCAGGCGTTTATTGGCACGCCAGCCTTCGAGGTGCGCAAGATGCAGCGGTTTCGCAGCGGAGACGAGAGGGTTGCGGCCAAGAATCCGGCTTTCCTGCTGGAAGACAGCAAAGAGCGGGCGCGCTTTGCCAGCGAGTATAGAAAGACATCGGCCTTGTACTACAACGGTCAGCCAGATTTGGACGAAATTCTCGCGCGCATCCTGCAATACATCGAAAAGATGTAGCCAAACGGCATTTCGCGTCGCGAAGGAAAAATGGTTGAGCCGGTATTCATTGTGGCATGCCCGCTCGAAGTCACTAGCGACTATCCTTCGGGGCGGCGACCAAGTTACCGTTCTCATCCAACTACCGGGCACAATTACGTCATAAGGTGACCGGATAACGACCGAAGAACGCCGTACCGAGCCCATCACAATCCGTGTGCCTTGAAAGTACCAAGTCTTGCGACACCGTTTCAATCACATCATGCAGCTCAAGCGACGCCAGCCAGCGTGCCGGAATCGACGAAACCCCATGCAGTGCACCGAGCAGGTTGCCGGTAATCGCACCCGTAGAATCGCTGTCACCCGTGATGTTGACCGCCAGGATGACGCCCTCCTCCAGGCTCTCTGCCACGAGTGCGCAATAAACCGAAATCGCCAAGGCCTCTTCCGCGATCCAGCCCTCGCCGAGCGCCGGGATCGCGGACAGAGGCGACTCGCCTGCTTCGGCGCGATGCACCGCGCTGTCGAGCGCAACTAGAGTCTCCGCATGGTCCGGCATCGACAGCAATATGGTTCTTACACAAGAAATCGCGTCCGGTAATCCTTTGCCCACCATCAGTTCGGCAACGATCGCAGCGAATACACCCGCCGACAGATAGCCTGTGGGATGTCCATGCGTCAACCGCGCTGCGATCACTCCCAATTGGAACGCCTGCGCAGGATCGCCAGCATGAAAGACACCGGCAGGTGCCACCCGCATGATCCCACCGCAACCCTTGCTGTGATTGTTTTCACCGCCCCGTCGCCGCAATCCGGCAAGGCAGGTGCTGCCAGGTGCGCGCCGACTGAATAAGGCCTGCTGCTCGAATAGCCAACCGCGACGATCGACCGGTCGGTCACTTGTCACATCCTGCGTGCACAGCCAGCGCAGATAAGCTTCGCGAATGCTTTCCTGCATGTCGGCCTTGCCACCGGCAAGCTGTGTGCTCACCGCGCGCAGGCAACCTTCTGCCGTGAACAGGGTCATCTGGGTGTCGTCCGTGATCATGCCGAGACCTCCATAGGCAGGAGCATAACTGCGGATGCCGCCGGCACCGAAGCGCAGAAGGATGGCGTCACGGTCGATGAATTCCACGGCAGCGCCGAGTGCATCTCCTGC
>CANFED010000299.1 GCA_947445995.1 Oxalobacteraceae bacterium
AGATGGGAAAGGAACTTTTTAGTAGCGGAGCATGATTGAGCAGTGCGCATCTATATAATGGTTGCACTTTAAACAAAGTATTTTGACTTTCTACCGGGCTGAGCAGTCTTCAAACATGAATAAATCGAACATGGCGCGTAGCGCATTGGCCTTGATGTTGGCGCTTGGCTTGTCTGCCTGCGGTGGCGACAAGAAAAAAGAAGCCAGCCAGTCGCTGGTGCGAATCGACGGTCAAGAAATCACCGTATTACAACTCAACGAAGAGCTGGGACGCACACCACCACAAGCCACGCCGGAAGCCCAGGCGGCCACCCGCAAGCAAGTTCTTGAAGCATTGGTCGACCGTCAACTACTACTTAATGAAGCCGCCGCCAGCAAGCTCGACCGCGATCCCAAAGTCATGCAAGCCATCGAGCGTGCCAAAGCCCAGATCCTGGCGCAAGCCTATTTACAAGGCCGCGTTGCCAAAGCACCCCAGCCAACCAAATCCGAGATTGATGAGTACTTCGTCAAGCATCCCGAATTCTTTACTCAGCGCAAATCGTTTGACATGCAACAACTTGTCATCGCCACCAAAGACTTCAGCGACCCACTGCGCGCGATAATCGATAACGCGAAGTCACTCGACGAGGTCGCTGGCTGGCTCGACGGCAAGAAAGTCCAGTACGCACGCAATCAGGTCACCCGCACCACTGCCGACCTGCCGCCGCAGCTGGTCACCAAGCTGCAGGACATGAAAAAAGGCCAGCTCTTTGTCATCAAAGAAAACGACCGCAGTCTGCTGGTCGGTCTCAATGACATCAAGGAAAGCCCGGTCACTGCCGAAGCAGCGGTGCCGCAAATCGAGCAATACCTGCGCAACCAGAAAAGCCAGGAAACCGCCAAAGCTGAACTGGCACGCTTGCGATCGCTTGCCAAGCTGGAATATCTGAACAAGGTCGACGGCGAAAAAGACAAGACAGCTGCCGTAGCACCAGCGGCAGTCGCCGCACCAAGTACCGCAACCGACAGTGCCTCAAAAGCCGACAACATGGCGCGTGGCGTAGCCGGACTCAAGTAACCCAGTTGGCCTGCACACCGCGCGGGCCAGCATGACATCGCAAGGCATACCATGAAAAAAATCGCACTCTGGCTGATGGCACTGATGATGGCGTTCAACGTCAATACCGCTGTTGCCGCCGACATCTTGCTCGGCCCTGGCGACGTGATCAAAGTCTCCGTATTTGGCAACCCCGACCTGAGCCTCGAAACGCGCGTCAGCCAAACCGGCAGCATCAGTTTTCCATTGATCGGTGAAGTGGCGATCGGCGGCCTGGCCGCCTCGGAAGCTGAAAAGAAAATTGCCAGTATGCTGGAAACCGGCGGGTTCTTGCGTAAGCCGCAGGTCAACCTGCTCGTGACGACCCTGCAAAGCCAGCAAGTCTCGGTGCTTGGTCAAGTGACACGTCCTGGCCGATACCCGATTGATGGAACACGTACGCTCACTGACATTCTGGCTCTGGCTGGCGGCGTCGGCCCTGAAGGCGGCGATATGGTGACCTTGGTACGTACCCGTGATGGCAAGACTAGCAAGGAATCCATCGACCTGGTCGACATGATGCGTTCAGGTGACTTCAACAAAAATCTCGAGCTCTCCAGCAATGACGTTGTGTACGTAGAGCGCGCACCGCGCTTTTACATCTACGGCGAAGTGCAGCGCGCCGGCTTCTTCCGCCTGGAGCGCGACATGACCGTGCTGCAAGCCCTGTCCGCCGGCGGTGGTCTTAGCCCGCGCGGTACCGAGCGCGGTATTCGCATCAAGCGGCGTGACGCAAGCGGCAAGCTGACCGAACTCAATGTCAAGATGGATGACCTGGTGCAAGTCGATGACGTGGTGTTCGTCAAAGAAAGCATGTTCTAAAAGGTGGCTCAAGCCGGCGGCAACAGACCGCATTTTCAAATCGCAATGGATGACCCGTACGCTCGAAAGGCAACATGAATTTTTCCCAGTTTCTGCTAGTTTTACGAGCACGCTACCTGATCATTGTGGTGACACTAGTCGCGGTCGTCGCAATCACGATGACAATAGCCTTGTTATTGCCCAAAAGTTACAAGGCAACGACGTCGTTGCTGTTGAATTACAAAGGGCAGGATCCGGTGACGGGTTTGACCACCTCCGGCCCATTGATGGCAGCGTACATGGCCACGCAGATCGATATCATCACCAACGAGAATGTTGCGTTGCAAGTTGTCGATAAACTCAAGCTGGCAGACAGTCCAGTGGTCCAGGCACAGTATCTGGAAGCGACCGGTGGTGCAGGTAACATTCGGAACTGGCTGGGTAGCCTGCTGCAGCGAGGAATCCTGCCTGAACCATCGGCGCTCAACAGCGGCGTGCTCGATCTGAGTTTCAAGGGTGCCGACCCACAATTTGCCTCAGTCGTTGCAAATGCATTTGCAGAAGCCTACATACAGACGTCAATCAGGCTGCGTGTCGAGCCGGCGAAACAGTCGTCGGTCTACTTTGACAAGCAGATCAAGTTGTTGCGTGACGAGTTTGAAGCGGCACAGAACAAACTGTCGACCTATCAAAAGGCGAACAATATTGACAATGCAGACGGTCGGCTTGACGTCGAGTCGGCCCGACTCAATGAATTGTCGAGCCAGCTAGTCGCCGCCCAAGGCATGACGATGGAAGCCAACTCGCGTCAGCAACAAACACTGAAAAACGTCGAAACCGCACCGGATATTTTCAATAATTCGCTGATTGCCGGTCTCAAATCCAGTCTATTGGCTGCAGAGGCAAAGCTCGCCGATCTGTCCGAACGTCTCGGCGTGAATCATCCGCAGTACCAGGCCGCCTTGTCGGAAGTCCAAAAGTTACGTTCTAATCTCAATGAACAAACAGCGGCGGCATCCAGTGCCATCGCCGGTTCCGCACGTATCCAGCAACAGCGCTCGGCAGAATTACGTGCCGCTCTTGCCGCACAGCGCGTCAAGGTGGTTCAGCTCAATGGACTGCGTGACCAGCTGAAGGTATTGACGAATGAAGCCGCCGCCGCTCAGCGCGCTTACGAAGCAGCATCCTTGCGCTTGACCCAGACGTCGCTGGAAGCCGGCTTCGGCCAGTCGGATATTTCGATACTTAATCCGGCGAAGCCTCCGCTGGCACCATCGAGCCCGAGGGTGCCGCTGATGGCAGCCCTCTCCGTATTCCTTGGTTTGATGCTAGGTATCGGATTGGGTGTCATTGCTGAAATTATCGATCGCAAGGTGCGCTCAACGACAGATTTGACAGAAATACTAGGCATACCTGTGATGGGTGAAATGGTCGTCGGCAAGAAACCGCGGCACCGTCGCCTCGGATTTGGCCGTCGCTCACTGCGACACACCATGAACCTGGGTTGAACGATAAAGATGACTATGAACCAAATGAGCAACCCACTGGCATTAACCGATTCCCAAGACAGCAGCGAGCGCAACGGTAGCGAACGCAATATCGGTCGCGTACTTCTCGACAACGGCAAGATCACGCCAGAAGATGCAGAGCGTGTCCTGCGGTTGCAAAAAGAGAGTGGCCAGCGCTTCGGTGAAGCCGCAAAAAGCCTGGGACTGATCACCGAAGTTGATATTCAGAGTGTCCTGGCAACGCAGTTTGACTACCCCTACCTGCAACTTGGCCAAGGCAACTTTGCCCCTGAACTGGCGGCGGCCTATCATCCATTCAGCCCGGAAGTAGAAACACTGCGGGCCATCCGTAGCCAGCTAATGCTGCGCTGGTTTGCCAACGGACACAAATCGCTTGTCATCGCCAGCATCAACCCCGAAGACGGCGCAAGCCTGTTTGCGTCGAATCTGGCGGTCGTATTCTCGCAACTGGGAGAAAAAACCCTGCTGGTGGATGCCAACTTGCGCACCCCGCGACAGCAAGAGGTGTTCGATCTATCCGCCCGTCAGGGTCTGTCCGATATCCTGAGCGGTCGCGCCGACCTCAAGGCGATTTCCAAGGTCGACTCCTTCGTTGACTTATCGGTACTCTGCGCCGGAACATTGCCACCGAACCCGCAAGAGCTAGTCAGTCGTCCTTCGTTCAAGGATCTCGATCAAAACCTGAGCCTTAACTACGACGTCATTCTTTATGACGTCTCGGCCTTTTCAATCGGTGCCGATGCCTTGGCAGTTGCCGCGCGTGCCGGTGGCATCCTCCTGATCGTGCGCAAGAACAAGACCCGCGTGGATGACATCCGCGAGGTTTCCGAGCAGCTCGCCCGTTATGGAGCCGAAGTAGTTGGTTCGGTCGTCCTGGACTTCTGATGCAAACAGCCACCATGCCCACAACTGTTCATGCGCCATGGTGGAAAGCAGCCATCCCGGAATGGCTGCCAATTGCGATCGGTTTGCTCGTACTGTATGCGCCGACGTTCTATGATTTATTTACAGGAATATGGTCGACGGAAGAGCAAGCGCACGGCCCTATTATTTTTGGCCTGGCGCTCTGGTTGATCTACCGTAACTGGCCACTGATGATCGCGCAGGGCGAAGGAAAATCCTCTCCGGTTTTGGGCTGGACGTTGTGCTTGCTGGGACTGGTACTTTATATTCTTGGGCGTTCACAGCAATTTTCGATTTTTGAGATTGGCTCGTTCATCGTCATACTCGCGGCGATCGTACTGATCAAATGCGGTCGCAGCGGTCTGCGCGTGATGTGGTTCCCGTTATTTTTCATGCTGTTCATGATCCCGTTGCCCGGATTGTTCGTGGCAACGCTGACCCTGCCCATGAAGACCGCGGTCTCGTATGTGACCGAGCATGTGCTGTACACAATTGGATATCCGATCAGCCG
>CANFED010000300.1 GCA_947445995.1 Oxalobacteraceae bacterium
ATTGCGAGATCAGCTCGCCGAGAACTGTCGAATCCTGTGTTTTCTCCAAGACGGCCTTGAGGGCCCCAAGCCTTCGCTCTTCCGGTAACTGAGGAAATCGCCAGACCAGCGCGCTGAGAACTGTCGCATTCTGTGTTCTTGCCAAGACGGCGTTGAAGGACTGAAGGCTTTGCTCCTCCGGCAAACGAAAAATTTGCCCGACCAGCTTGCTGAGAACTGTCGCATCCTGTGTTTTATCCAAGACGGCGTTGAAGCCCTCAAAACGTTGCTCTTCCGGCAAACGAAAAATTTGTCCGGCCAGCTTGCGGAGAGCTGTCAGATCTTGTGTTGTCGCCAAGACGGCGTTGAAGACCTCAAGCCTTTGCTCTCCCGGCAAATTAAAAATTCGCCAGGCCAGCGCGCGGAGAGCTGCCGGATCCTGTGTTGTCGTCGAGACGGCGTTGAAGCCCTCAAGCCTTTGCTGTTCCGGCAAATAAAAAACTCGCTCGGCCAGTAGGCTGAGCACTGTCGGATTTCGTGTTCCCGCCGCGATGGCCTTGAAGCCCAACAGCCTTTGCCCTTCCGGCAAATCATGTACTCGCTCGGCCAGCTCGCTGAGAACGGTCAGATCTTCTGTTCTCGCCAGGACGGCGTTGATGCCCTCTAGATTTTGCCCTTCCGGCAAATTGAAAACTCGGTCGACCAGCTCGCTGAGAACTGTCGAATCCTCTGTTTTCCTCAAGACGGCGTTGATGCCCTCAAGCCTTTGCCCTTCTGGCAGCTCATGAACTCGCCTGGCCAAAATGCCGAAAACTACCGGATCCTCAGCTCTCGCCGAGACGGCGTTGAAGGCCTGAAGCCTTTGCTCTTCCGGCAAATAATTAATTCGCCTGGCCAGCGCGCCGAGAACTGCCGGATCATCAGTTCTCGCCAAGACGGCATTGAAGGCCTGAAGCCTTTGTTCTTCCGGCAGCTCATGAATTCGCCTGGCCAGCGTGCCGAAAACTGCCGGATCATCAGTTCTCGCCAAGACGGCGATGAAGGCCTGAAGCCTTTGCTCTTCCGGCAAATAATTAATTCGTCTGACCAGCGCGCCGAAAACTGCCGGATCCTCAGCCCTCGCCAAGACGGCGTTGAAGGCCTCAAGCCTTTGCTCTGCCGGCAAAGTATCCATTCGCTTGACGGCCTCGAGTGGAGAATAACGCATCAAAGCGTCAGCATAGGAGAGATAGGTTAGTTCGCTAATCTTGTCTGCCCGACTCGACCGTTCTAATTGATCCAGCAGCTCGGTGCGTTCTTTATTTGACGTCGGCAGTGGGTTCAAATTATGGATCCGTCTAATCGCCTCCTGCGTCCGCCTCTCCTTGTCGTTCTCCGTTGCGAGAATTTCTCCGTGCTCAAGTAGCGCATTTCTCCAGGCCTCAAGCTGTGTTTGCTTCGCTTTGAAATTGTGTGGCAGGCTCGTTTGACGACGAAGTGCTGGATGGTCTTTCGGATTTTGGTTGCCGCAAAGAGGCGTTCTCGAAAAAATGGTTGCGTCATTGGTTGCGTCATTGGTTGCAACCGGAGCAGGAGTTGTAAAGGTTGAGCAAGAATTTGTTCGGAGCATGGGGTGCCTTGTGGGGTATGAAAAAAATCATTGATTCGCCATCAGACTATTGGCCTGCGCGAGACTATTTTTCGACCTCGCCGCACTGGGCAGCGCGCTGAACTTCAGCAATCTCACGGCCAATGGGTGCTCATGAATGTGGGAAAGTTCCACGGCGCGACGAGCAAATATTTCCGCAATTGAATTTAACCGCACCTGTCCTGGTGTTTTTTTCGCGCAGTCTGTAGTGATCGTTGAGCGTCAATAGAGTCGCGCCGGTTATTGCCCCCCACCCTGATGGGCTTGCGGTTTTTATGCTTTTTTTACACGGCTTGCGGCACTCTTTACAACGTTTTTAGGTTGTCGCGCCTACGCTGTTCCTTGTCGAATTTACTCAAGGAACATCGCATGGACATCGTCTGTCTCGCCGCCATTGCGGCGTTGTGGCTGGTTACCGTGGCGGCTGTCGCCGGTTGCGCCCGGCTCGGAGCACGCTCGTGAACCCGTTCTACTGGCTGGGTGCGATCGCTGCCGCAGCGCTGCTGGCGATGCTGGTCTACGCACTGCTCAATGCGGAGGACCTGTAAATGTCCACGCAATCCCTCACCCTGCTACTGGTGTTTATGCTGACACTGCTGGTGCTGTCGTATCCGCTCGGGTTGTATCTGGCACGGGTCGGCGATGGCACGCGGCTCTGGCTGGCGCGCGTTGAATCCGTCGTCTATCGTCTTGCCGGGACCGATCCTGCCACCGGCATGGGCTGGAAAACCTATGCGCTGGCGCTGCTGGCGTTCAATGCGCTTGGCACGCTGTTCGTCTACGCGGTGCAGCGCCTGCAAAACACGTTGCCGCTGAATCCGCAGGGACTCGCCAGTCCATCGCCGGACTCAGCCTTCAATACCGCCGTGAGCTTTGTTACCAACACGAACTGGCAAGGCTATGCCGGCGAATCAACGATGAGCAATTTCAGCCAGATGATCGCGCTGACCGGACAGAATTTTTTCTCGGCTGCGACCGGCATGGCGGTGGCGTTTGCCTTGATTCGCGGCTTCACGCATCGCTCGGCGCAATCGATCGGCAATTTCTGGGTCGACCTCACGCGCTCGGTGCTGTACGTGCTGTTGCCGCTGTCGCTGCTGCTGGCGATTGCACTGATGGGGCAAGGCGTGATCCAGGATTTTTCGGCGAACAAGACGGTCACGCTGCTCGATCCGCTAACCTACACCGAGGCACAGATTGGCACTGATGGGCAACCGATCAAGGACGCACAGGGTGTCGCGCTGACACAGACGCTGGTGGCGCACAGCCAGACCTTACCGATGGGCCCGGTCGCCTCGCAGGAAGCGATCAAGATGATAGGCACCAACGGTGGCGGCTTCTTCAATGCCAATTCCGCCCATCCGTATGAAAACCCGACACCGCTCTCGAACCTGCTGCAAATGCTGGCGATATTCCTGATCCCGGCCGCATTCTGTTTTGCGTTCGGCCGTCTGGTCGGCGACATGCGCCAGGGCTGGGCCGTGCTGGCGGCGATGACGGTGATCTTCGTCGCCTTGACCTGCGTCGTGCTCTATGCCGAACAGCAAATCCATCCGGGCCTGCAAGCGCTGCACATCGACCAGAGTCTCGGCGCACTGCAATCCGGCGGCAACATGGAAGGCAAGGAAACCCGTTTCGGCATCAGTGCCTCGGCACTGTTTGCGGCGATCACGACCGCTGCTTCATGCGGGGCGGTCAACGCGATGCATGACTCGTTCACTGCGCTCGGCGGACTGGTGCCGCTGGCCTTCATGCAGCTCGGTGAAGTGGTGTTTGGTGGCGTCGGCACTGGCCTGTACGGGATGTTGGTATTTGCCATCATGGCGGTCTTCATCGCCGGTCTGATGATTGGCCGCACACCCGAATATCTGGGCAAGAAGATCCAGGCCTACGAGATGAAAATGACCGCGCTGACCATTCTCGTGACACCGCTGCTGGTACTGGGCGGCACGGCGATTGCGGTGATGCTCGAACCCGGTCGGGCCGGCATCGCCAACCCCGGCGCGCACGGCTTTTCCGAAATCCTGTACGCCTTCACCTCGGCGGCCAACAACAATGGCAGTGCGTTTGCCGGGCTGTCGGCTAACACGCCGTTTTACAACTTCATGCTGGCCGTCGCGATGTGGGGTGGACGCTTCGGCATGATCGTGCCGATCCTGGCCATCGCCGGATCGCTCGCGGCGAAGAAGCGGCTCGATGTCACCAGCGGCACGATGCCCACGCATGGCCCGCTGTTCGTGGCGTTGCTGGTCGGCGTCGTGGTGCTGATCGGTGTGCTTAATTACGTCCCGGCGCTGGCGCTTGGACCGGTGGTTGAGCATGTGCAGTTTCGTTGACTTTTCCGGGGCGCGCGCGTGGGCACGATCAACCCGTGCCCACCCTACCAATCGGTCCGCCCATCAACCTCGGAGGGTGGGCACGGCATCACCGTGCCCACGCGCGCGCCCCGCACCACCCCATTCCATCCACAAGGAAAAATCATGTCACGCACCAGCCTGACCCTGTTCGACCGCGCCCTGTTCGGCCCCGCCGTGCTGGACGCTTTCAAGAAGCTCGACCCGCGCGTGCAATGGCGCAGCCCGGTCATGTTCGTGGTCTTTGTCGGCAGCGCCATCACGACGCTGTTATGGGTGCAATCACTCCTCGGCACCGGCGAAGCCTCGGCCGGATTCATCGGCGCAATCGCCTTGTGGCTGTGGTTCACGGTGCTGTTCGCGAACTTTGCCGAAGCACTCGCCGAAGGGCGCAGCAAGGCGCAAGCCGCTTCGTTGCGGGCACTCAAGCAAACCGTACCGGCCAAAAAAATGACCGCCTCCAACCACGGCAGCGACTGGACCGAAGTCAACGCCAGCATCCTGCGCAAGGGCGACATCGTGCTGGTCGAAGCCGGCGATATCGTGCCGGTCGACGGCGAAGCGATCGAAGGCGTGGCCTCGGTTGACGAGAGCGCGATCACCGGCGAATCGGCCCCGGTGATCCGCGAATCGGGCGGCGATTTTTCTGCCGTCACCGGGGGCACCCGCGTGCTGTCCGACTGGCTGGTGGTGCGCGTCGCGGTGAACCCCGGCGAAGCCTTCATCGACCGCATGATCGCCATGGTCGAAGGTGCCAAGCGCCAGAAGACGCCGAATGAAATCGCGCTGACCATCTTGCTGGTGGCGCTGACCATC
>CANFED010000301.1 GCA_947445995.1 Oxalobacteraceae bacterium
AACAACATGCGGCCGGAGCCGCGTATCTTGGCCACCATCGCGCTGGCATCGCTTTCCAGCGCCGACTGCTCCAGCAGGTAGGCCAGGCCGAGGATGGCATTGAGTGGCGAGCGGATTTCGTGGCTCATGTTGGCGAGGAAATCGGCCTTGCTGCGATTGGCGGCTTCGGCGACGTCGAGTGCCTGCAGCACGGCGGCCTCGGCTGCTTTTTGGGCCGAGATGTCCTGAGCAAAAATCAGCGTTGCGGGTCCATCGGCCAGCACCACGCGGGTGGTGGTCTTGTGGACGGGCACCCGGCACGCGTCCTTGCCAAGACCAATCGCGTCGAACATCAGGTCAATCGCGCTATCTTCGCCAATCAATGTTTGCTGCTCGCCGAGCAGTGCAATCGACTCCGGGGCGATCATTGCACGCCACGGCATGCCGGCCAGATCGTCGGTCACGGCGTAACCATGCAGCACGTTGTAGCGCGGATTGGCATACACCAGAATACCGTGCCGCAAAATGACGATCGCCAGCGGCGCATCTTCAATGAGGGTACGGAAGCGGCTTTCGCTGTCACGCAGCGCGCTGCTCAACCGGTGACTGCTGACATCACGGAATGTCACGATCAGCATGTCGAGCGCGCCATTGCTGGTGCGGATCGCGGCGGTGCTGCATTCGATTGCGCGTTGCGCACCGGTGTCGTTGCGTCGCACCTCCAGAGGATAGTCATGTACGAAATCGCCCTGCAATCCGCGAACGGTCGGCCACTCGGCGCTCGGCAGCGGGCGGCCGTTGGACCCCAGCAGTGCGATGCCGGCAATCACCTCGGTCACTGTCGCGTTGGCGTCCATCAGGCCGTGAATGGTGCGACCGGCATCGTTGATGCGCAGTAGCGCGCCGTCCTGGTCGAGCACAAAAATCGCTTCGTTCATGTTGTCGAAGACCGCCTCCATCGCATTGCGGCTGCGGCGCAATTCTGTCTCGGCGGTTTGCATGACCAGGCTGGATTGTTCGCGCTCATCATCCCGCGCGGCCTGAAGTGCTGTCAGCGTACGACGATGTTTCTGAAGATAGAACAGCGCACTACAGCTCACTAGCGCAAGTGCCGCGCAAAACATCGCTACCAGGAAAGTCCATCGCTGCATCGGTCGGGCAATCGCCTCGACGCTGCGACTGATACCGATGATCATCGGTTTGTCCATCGACAGCGAGGCCGGAGAGACGGTGCGCAAGGCCATGACGCGCTGTTCGCCAGTGGCGGAAGGGCCGCTTTGCACGCTATCGGCCAGGCCGCTGCGACGATGCCGCATGAACAGGCTGTCGGCCTGTTCGGGACGGGAGAAATCCACATCCGGGATCGTTGGATAGCTGAGGAAGAGTCGGCCGTCGCCATGAATGACGACTGTGCGCAGGTCAGGGGCATACGCCAGTTGCCGAAAAATACCGGTGAAATATTTTGGATCGAAGCTCGCCAGAACGACGCCACCAAAACTGCCATCAACCGTTGGCAGCATGCGCGACAAGGTGATGATCACATCCTTTTTTAGTGACAAGAATGGCGCAGAGACAAACAGTGTGGCCTTGCTGGGGTGGGCCTGTACCTGCTTGAAATACGAACGATACGACAGGTCCAGATTGGTCAGTAGCAAATTGGAGGTCGCGATGACCTTGCCGCTTGCATCGAGTACGGCCAGCGCGCGCACGCCGGGCATTGCGGTTTCCATTCGCTGCAAGTGCTTGGTCAGACTCACGCCGGAAGAGGCAGGGTAACTGCCGGCCAGATCGTCCTGGATCATGTCATCGAGGACCCGGTTGATGGCAATCAGGTTGCCCTCGATGTCATTGGCCAGTACATCAGTAAAGACTTGGATGCGCTGCTGTTCGCTGGCGCGCATCTGGTCGGTTGATGCCAGATGCAGGAAGCCGACGAAGGTACTCACGATCAGCAACGCCATGATCAAGACGATCCACTCGATCCGATTCCTTGCCGATTCGCCTGTCATGCTGGCGACCAATCAGATGGCGATGCCGCGTAACTGATGGGCCGCCTACTGAGTTTGCTACTTTGCATGTCAACCAATCTCGGTGTTAATGAATCGCAGGGTCTGCGGTAGATGGTTTGCTGGCAGGTCTCTTGATGGGTACGTGTCAGGTGTCAAACGCCATGTTAAAAATTGTGCTAATTAACGACTGACGGCAGGGTAGCACCGATCACTACTAGCCTTCAAGTAACATGTTTCACTGATAATTGGTTTTGGCAATATTTTTCCTGAATTTAATTGTTGAAAATAAAAATACATGTTTATCTTTCACTATTTCTCTCGTTCAATCTGAAGTCAATCGTGTGCTGCTCGTGCTTGCCAAAACCTTGCTACAGTGTGTCGCCTTGGTTTGCATGCAGCCGCATCCAGATCTCTCCAGGCAACCAACTGATAGCAGGATTCCTTATGACGAATGACCCGCGCTGCTGTGGCACCGATACCTGCCTGATTAACGCCGATGGCGAATGCTGGTGTGGCCAGAAATGGGACGGCGAAAAAATGTGCTACCCGTCTCTCGACAAGCCGGACGCTGAAGATCATGCTGCCGCCGACGCGGAGCGCGAATGACCAAACCAGCCGTGCCAGGCACGGCCGTGCCGGCCGGACGCTGGTCACGCATGGCACGCCTGGGGTCGCTGGCGACTGGTGTTGCTGGCGGCATGCTGGCCGAAGGAGCGCGTCAGCTGGCGCAGGGCAAACGCCCGGTACTGAGCAACTTGCTGCTCACGCCCGCCAACGCGCACCGGGTCGCCGAGCAGTTGTCGAAGCTGCGCGGTGCTGCCATGAAGGTCGGACAACTGCTATCGATGGATGCCGGCGATTTGCTGCCACCGGAGATCGCCGCAATCCTGGCCCGGCTGCGTTCCGATGCCACGCCGATGCCGATGAGCCAGGTGGTTGCCGTACTTGATGCCGGCTGGGGCGACGGATGGCGCCACCAGTTTCGCCAGTTTTCATTCACGCCGTTCGCGGCGGCATCAATTGGGCAGGTGCATTTCGCGCAATTAAAAGATGGTCGTGATGTCGCCATCAAGATTCAATATCCGGGGGTACGGCAAAGCATCGACAGCGATGTCGATAATGTTGCCGGCCTGCTGCGCCTGTCCGGGCTGTTGCCGTCCACGCTGGATATTGCACCGCTGATGGCCGATGCAAAACTGCAATTGCATGAAGAGGCCGACTACCTGTGCGAAGGACGTTACATGACGCGTTACGGTGACTTGCTGGCCGGCGTAACCGACTATGCGGTGCCGACGCTGGTACCGGAACTGACCAGCGCCAGTGTACTGACCATGACGCGCATGGATGGCGTACCGATCGAATCGATGACGAGCGCGCCGCAGGACGTGCGCGACCGCATCGCGCGCTTGCTGATTGGTTTGGTGTTGCGCGAATTATTCGAATTCCATCTGATTCAGACCGATCCGAATTTTGCCAACTATCGCTATGACACGCTGACCGGACAAGTGATCCTGCTCGACTTTGGCGCTACGCGCGCCTACCCGGAAGAGCTGGTAGCGCAGTTCCGCACTATTGTGCGCGGCGCGATGGACGGTGACATGGACGCCATGAACACGGCGGCCTGTGCGATCGGCTACTACGATGCGAAGACCGCCGACCATCATCGGCAGGCCGTGCTGGCGATGTTCACGCAAGCCTGCGAACCGCTGCGCAGCGTTGGGCCGTATGACTTCGGTCAGTCCGATCTGGCCGCACGCATTCGCGATGCTGGATTGGCACTGGGCCGTGAGCCGGATTTCTGGCATACGCCACCGGCTGCAGCGCTGTTCTTGCATCGCAAGCTGGGCGGGGTGTATTTGCTGGCAGCACGGCTGCAGGCGAGGGTGGACGTGGCGGCGCTGGTGCGGGGACTCTTGTGAGTCGAGGTGTCGCGACCCGCATCACAAATAGACGGCGCTCGCATCCCAAGTCTGCCGGCTCACGCTAACTGTCAATCTGCGGGTCATGCTGGTAAGCCTGCACTCGCGGATGGCGGTTGTTCGTTTCGATTCGAGTTGGTTGCCACACACCGCGCGAATTCGTATGCAGCTGCGTCGAATGGCTGGTTATCTGATGGAGGAATTCAAGTTTAGCGATGAGATGCCTGTGCCAGGTCAGTCCATGAGCCGAATGGGTTAGGTGGAACCAATCGTTTTATTGCTACTACTAACGTTCTTGAGCTTATATTTTGGGGTATTTGATGGGTGAAATATTTTCTAAAGGCATTCACAGTGCTCAACAGGACGTGGCTGCCCAACAGCTAATGACCCAGCAGCTACAACCGACCATTGCGAGAAGGAATGCTTTACCGCTTATTCCAGAGGAATCTTCGGCAAGTCGTGAAAGCTTTGACGCATCACTGAATTCCACAGCTCCAGTTGCTACATCGTCTGGAAACACGATTCGAAGGCGAATGCTGCAAGGTTTGAGAAGCGCGTCCTTGAGAGCCGATACCACGGTCAGTGTTGGTTTAAGCGCTCCCATGCCAACTAGTCTTGACGACTTTCAACCGATACCTGTAGCACCTGCTGTCCCAAGTCGAAAGCAATCGCTTGCAAGCACCAGCGCAATTACGCCGGGTGCGTACAGCATTCGACTTGGTCAACAACCCAGTAGACGAGATACCGTGGATCGCATGGCGCTTTATGCAAATAGATTGCCGACTACCCAGGAGACTCCGACCTTGTCCAACCCAGGTGCATATGCGTCAGCTGATGGAACGCAATCTA
>CANFED010000302.1 GCA_947445995.1 Oxalobacteraceae bacterium
AAGCCTGCTCGGTGGTCTGATCAGACGGCTTTGTCCGGCGTCGGTGTCTTGTCGCGGTAATCGCACAAGTCCGCAATCATGCAGTTCCAGCATTGCGGACTGCGCGCCGTGCAGGTGTAGCGACCATGCAGGATCATCCAGTGATGGGCATCCTGCAAAAATTCGCGCGGCACAAATTTCATTAGCTTCTGTTCGACCACATCGACATCCTTGCCGGGTGCCAGTCCGGTGCGATTGCCGACCCGGAAAATGTGCGTGTCGACGGCAATCGTCGGTTCTCCGAACGCGGTATTCAACACGACATTGGCGGTCTTGCGACCGACTCCCGGCAGTGCTTCGAGGCCGGCCCGATCGCGCGGTACCTGGCCGCCATGTTCGGTCAGGATCAGCCGGCAGGTTTCTATCGTGTTCTTTGCCTTGTTGCGATACAGGCCGATGGTCTGGATATACGGAATCAGTCCGTCGACGCCAAGCGCGAAGATCGCCGCGGGCGTGCTGGCAATCGGGTACAGCTTGCGGGTCGCCTTGTTGACAGCCACATCGGTAGATTGTGCGGATAGCAGCACTGCAATAAGCAATTCGAACGGCGTCGTGTAGGCCAGTTCGGTGGCCGGATGCGGATTGGCGGCCCGCCAGCGTTCGAAAATGATCCGGCGCTTTTCGGCGTTCATCCGGCTTCTCCGGCATCGGCTTCGCGCTTGATCCGGGCTCGTTCGATGGCGGCCTGGATGATGGCTTTTTTGCGATCACGTTCGGCACTGTCGGCGGCGGATAGCGTCGGTGCCGCCTCGACTTCCTTGAGTTTGGCAGCGGCCTTGGCGAGCAGGCGGGCATCGTTATCGCGCCGCTCGCGCAGCAATCGCGCCGTCCGGAAATCATGCCGGGCGCGGGCCTCGTCGGCCTGTTGCTGGCTCCATGCCTGCCAGCCGGTCGTGGTGGTCACAGGCACCATCGCAATGCAATCCACCGGGCAGGGTGCCACGCACAAATCGCAGCCGGTACACAGGTCAGGCAGGATGGTGTGCATCAGTTTTGGTGCGCCGAGGATGGCATCGACCGGGCAAGCCTGGATGCACAGCGTGCAGCCGATGCACAATGCTTCATCGATGACGGCGACCGGGCGCGCTCGTTCGACACCATGAACCGGGTTCAGAGGAATGACTTCCCGGCCCAGTACACTGGCCAGCCGGACCACACCTTCCTGTCCGCCGGGCGGACACTGGTTGATATCTGCCGTGCCATCGGCGATGGCTTGTGCGTAGGGACGGCAGCCGGCGTACCCGCACTTCGTGCATTGGGTTTGCGGCAGTGCATCTTCGATGCGATCGGCAAGGGATTTCATGACGGGGTGCGACACGGCAGCAATCGGATTTTCGAAGACCGCATTATCCTGCATATCGGGTGTTGCCGACTTCGGTCGCTCAAATGAAAAAAGCCGTTCGACCAGAAGGTGAACGGCTTTGTAGTCGGGCGGAGGCGAATCAGGAATGCGCTTTGATGAACGCGCCAACTTTCGGGCAGATCAGTTCACGCCAGCGACGGCCTGCAAAAATGCCATAGTGGCCACACCCTTCGGCGATGTAGTCTTCCTGCATGTCAGCTGGAATGCCGCTGCATAACGTGTGTGCAGCCTGGGTCTGGCCGGCACCGGAGATGTCATCGAGTTCACCTTCGACGGTCAGCAACGCGACGGTCGTAATGTCTTGCGGACGAACCAGTTTGCCTTCGACTTCCCATGTACCCAATGGCAGGTTGAAATCCTGGAACACGGTCTTGATGGTTTCAAGGTAGTACTCGGACGGCATGTCGAGCACGGCATTGTACTCATCGTAAAACTTGCGATGCTCTTCGGCTGACGCGTCGTCGCCCTTGCGCAATTGCATGTAGAAATCCCAATGACTCTGCGCATGGCGATCCGGATTCATCGCAACAAAACCGGCATGCTGCAGAAAGCCCGGATAAACCTTGCGCCCGGCGCCCGGATAGTTCGATGGCACCGTATAGATCACGGTATTTTCGAACCACGAGAACGGCTTCTTGGTGGCGAGGTTGTTGACTTCGGTCGGCGATTTGCGCGGATCGATCGGGCCACCCATCATCGTCATGGTTTTTGGCAGCATCGGGTCTTTGGCAGTGGCCATCAACGAGATCGCAGCCAGTACCGGTACGGTTGGCTGGCACACTGAAATCACATGCACGTCCGGACCGAGTTGACGGATGAAATCCTGCACGTAGTAAATGTAGTCATGCAAGTGGAACGCGCCGGCGGCCAGTGGCACCATGCGCGCATCGGTCCAATCGGTGATGTAGACATCATGTTCTGGCAACAGCGCGCGTACGGTGTCGCGCAACAAGGTCGAGTGATGTCCCGACAGCGGCGCGACTAGCAGTACCTTCGGTTGCTTGAGCGCGGTGCGCTTGGCGGCGCTCAGATTCTTGGAGAAGTGCAGCAGGGTACAAAATGGTTTGACTGTTGAGACCACTTCGAGGATGCCAACGGCTTCGCCGTTGATCGTGGTCGAGGTCAGGCCGAATTGCGGTTTTTCGTAATCTTTACCAAGGCGGAACATCAGTTCGTAGCCTGCCGCGATGCGCTGCGAAAATGGCGTGTGGGCCAGCGGCGAAACAGGATTGGTGAACAATTTTGCCGACGCTTCAGCCCACTGCATCAGTGGGCTCATAAAGCTACGGTTCATTTCATGAAAGTGGTAGAGCATGATGGCCTCGTCGGTAATTGCCGTGCGTCGATCGGGTCGGACTCACGTTGTTGCATTGCATCTTAGACCAGTTCATCCGGGATGTGATCTGGATGATTCAGTAATTTTTTCCATAAACCAATAGTGCTGACTGAAGTTTTCCACATTTTTTGATAAAACGCGCTCGCTGCAGCAATTGATGACACTTCTTTTTTTTATTTAACTCAACATGAAGGCAGAGGTCGCGTGAGTCAATTTCAAACATGCAAAAGGTCACGGTTGACAAGTAGCTTTGTAATTAAAACCGTTAATTAAAAACTAACTGCTACTGTCGTTGTCACGACGCGAGAGTGTACGGCATGCAGAAAGATTGCGTGCAATTCATTGCATTTCATGGAAAAAAAGCATGGTGCATCCGGAGAAGCATCATGCTTTTTTTCAAACAAGCCCGTTGGCAGACTTAATCGAGAACCGGGCTTTCGACGCCAAGAATCTTGTGCAGCTTTGGCGACGTCGTTGTGTACTGCATATGGATTTTTTTGTCAGGAAAAATGTACGGTGCGGCACCAAACGCAGCCAGCGCAGCTTCGTGGAAGCCCGACAGGATCAGCTTCTTTTTGCCTGGATAAGTGTTGATGTCACCCACGGCAAAGATGCCCGGCACATTGGTTTCGAACTTTTCAGTCCCCACTTTGAGTTGCTTGCGCTCGATGTCGAGGCCCCATTCGGCGATCGGGCCGAGTTTTGGCGACAGGCCGAAAAATACCATCAGGTAATCCAGCGGCAAACGACGCGTCACACCATCGGCACCGGTGACCTTGATGCCGCTCATCGTGCCATCGGCAGCAGATTCAAAGCCGGTGACCTGACCGATGATCAGTTGCATTTCGTAGTTGTCGCACAACTCGCGCATCTTTGCCACGGACGCTGGCGCGGCACGGAATTCATCGCGGCGATGCAGCAGGATCACCGACTCGGCCTTGCCGACAAAATTGAGCGCCCAGTCGAGGGCCGAGTCACCACCACCGCAAATGACGATGTTCTTGCCGTCGAAACGAACCGGATCGTGTACACGGTAATACAACTGCGTGTTGTCGAATTGGTCTATTCCTTCGACTTTCAGCGTGCGTGGCTGGAAAGAGCCGACACCGGCCGCAATGAAGATGGTCTTGGTGACGAAGCGTGTTCCGGCTGACGTCTCAAGATTGAAGCGGCCGTCTTCACGTTTTTCCACCAGCATGACTTCCTGATTCAGATGAAAGGTCGCCCCAAACGGCGCGATTTGTTTCAGCAGGTTGTCGGTCAATTCCTGGCCGGTACAGACCGGGACGGCCGGAATGTCGTAAATCGGCTTGTCCGGATAGAGCTCGACGCATTGGCCACCGACGCACGGCAACGAATCAATGACGTGTACCTTGATTTCAAGCAGACCAAGCTCGAAGACTTGAAATAATCCAACCGGCCCTGCACCGATGATGACTGCATCAGTTTCGATGGCCATGTGCGTTGTGGTGGTATCTGACGACGGGGAGGCGAGGGCTTCGGATTCAGGCGTGGCGCTGGTAGTCATGCGACGTTGGGCTTCCTGTTTTTTGAACAAAGGAACCGGTCAGACAATTGGTCTGACGGTTGCTTGAGGTCTTGGTATCAGCGCTTGAGCAGATGGAGTTTTTGCTGCATGTCCTTGAAATCGTCCGCTTCCGGCAGGGCGGCCTTGGTCTTCGTGATTGATGGCCAGCTGCGCGAGAGATCAATATTCAATTTGATGAATTGTTGCTGGTCAGCCGGTACGTCTTCTTCCGCGTAAATGGCATTGACCGGGCATTCGGCGACGCATACGGCGCAATCGATGCATTCATCGGGGTCGATCGACAGAAAGTTCGGGCCTTCGCGAAAACAATCCACCGGGCATACATCCACGCAATCGGTATAGCGGCACTGGATGCACGATTCGGTCACAACGTGGGTCATAACAATCCTGATTCTGTAAAGGTGAGACGGGTTGCAGGGCTGTGCGTCACTGTTCGGCGGACCGAGGCAGGATGCAGCATGAAGC
>CANFED010000303.1 GCA_947445995.1 Oxalobacteraceae bacterium
ACGCCACTGGCGTAGCCAGCACCGGTTGCTGGTAAGTCGGACCGACTGCGCAACCGCCGGCAGTGGCGACCAGTACGGCAAGTGCCAGCCAGCGGGATGGGGGGAGTAAGTGCATGGTCAGTCTCATGGTTGAATCACCAGCGTCGCCGGGGTGCGGCGATGGCGTAATTTGTCGAGCAGGATATAGACCACCGGCGTGGTCAGCAGCGTCAGCACCTGGCTGGCAAGCAGCCCGCCGATGATGGCGATACCGAGCGGCTGGCGCAGTTCCGACCCTTCGCCAAAGCCGATCGCCAGCGGCAACGCACCGAGTGCCGCCGCCATCGTCGTCATCAGGATGGGCCGGAAGCGCAACAGGCACGCTTCCCGCACTGCATCAAATGCCGACAGGTTGCGAGTGCGCTCGGCTTCGAGCGCAAAGTCGATGATCAGGATCGCATTCTTCTTGACGATGCCCAGCAGCAGGAACACGCCGATCAGCGCAATGAGCGAAAACTCCATATTGAACAGCAGCAGTGCCAGGATTGCACCCACCCCGGCCGACGGCAGCGTCGACAGCACCGTGATCGGATGGATCAGACTTTCGTACAGGATGCCGAGCACAAGATAGATCACGATCAGGGCAGCGAGGATTAGCAGCGGCTGTTCGTTCTGCGAGTCCTGTGCCGCCCGTGCACTGCCTTCAAAACTGCCGCGCACATTGGTCGGCATGCCGATATCGGCCTCGGCCTGGCGCACTGCATCCTGGCCATCGGCCAGCGCAAAGCCTTCGGTCAGGTTGAACGACACCGTGGTGGCCAGTTCGGCATCCTGATGGCTGATCGAGGTGGCGGTCGACCCTTCGGCAAAACTGGCGATCGCCGACAGCGGCACCATGCGCGTCGACGCGGTGCTGAGCGCCGAACCGGTGGACTGGTCACGCAAACCGGGGTTACTGCTCAGCGAGGTGGCGGTGCTTGTGCTGGCAGCCGTCGCGACCGTACCCGTCGACACCAGCCCGCGCGCCGGCACGTACACGTCTTTCAGCGCCTGCGGACTTTGCGCAAACCGCGGCGCGACTTCCATCACGACCTTGTACTGGTTGAGCTCGGAATAAATCGTCGCGACCTGGCGCTGACCGAAGCCGTTATACAGCGCGTTCGACACATCGCGTGACGTCAGGCCCAGCCTGGAAGCGGTGTCGTGGTCGATCTTGACATAGGTCTCGACGCCGTTTTCTTCCTGATCGGTATCGACATCGATCAGGGCCGGCTGCAGTTTCATCGCTTCACCCAGCTTGGCCGCCCAGACTTTCAGGTCAACCAGGTTGTCGCTCTTGAGGGTGTACTGGTAGGTCGAATTCGACGACCTGCCGCCCATCCGGAAATCCTGCACCGGGTTGAGGTACAGGCTCACGCCGGTGATCTTCACCAGTTGCGGACGCAGCCGCGCGATGACCGCCTGACCACCGTCGGTGCGTTCACCGACCGGCTTCAGGTTGACGAACAGGAAGCCGCCACCGGCCCGACTGCCTCCGGTAAATCCGACCACCGTCGCGACCGCCGGATCACGCTGGATCACCGCCACCAGATCGCGCAATTTGCTCTTCATCGCCGTCGGCGAAATGCTCTGGTCGGCACGCAGACCGCCGTTGAGCTGGCCGGTATCCTGCTGCGGAAAAAATCCCTTCGGCGCGACGATGAACAGATACACATTCAGGCCGATCGCTCCCACCAGAATCAGCATCACCAGCGCCGGCGCATGCAAGGCCCAGTCGAGACTGTGCTCGTACATCTTGTGGATGCGGTTGAAGCCGCGCTCGAAACCGCGTGCCAGCCGACCCGGCTTGCGCGTCGGATCATGCGGGCGCAACAGCCAGGCGCACATCATCGGCGTCGTGGTCAGCGAAATGACCAGCGAGATCATCACCGCAGCCGACAGCGTCACCGCAAATTCGCGGAACAGGCGGCCGACCTGCCCGCCCATGAACAGCAGCGGAATGAACACCGCCACCAGCGACACGCTGATCGACAGCACCGTGAAGCCGACCTCGCGTGCGCCCAGCAGCGCGGCAGACATCCGGTCCATACCGTCCTCGATATGGCGCGCGGTGTTTTCGAGCACGACGATGGCGTCATCGACGACGAAACCGGTGGCCACCGTCAACGCCATCAGGCTCAGGTTGTTCAGTGAAAAGCCGAGCAGGTACATCACGCCGAAGGTGCCCAGCAACGAGACAATCGTAGCCACCGCCGGGATGATCGTGGCCCGCACATTGCGCAGGAATGCGCTGACCACCAGCACCACTAGGGCAATCGAAATGAGCAGCGTGACTTCGATTTCATGCAGCGATGCGCGGATCGAATTGGTGCTGTCGGAGGCGATCTGCATGTCCACGTCCGGCGGCAATTGCGCCTGCAATTCCGGCAGCAAATCACGAATACCATCGACGGTTTCGATGACGTTGGCACCCGGCTGCTTGCGCAACAGCACAACGATCGCCGGCTTGCCATTGAACAGACCCAGCGTGTTGGTGTTCTCGACGCCGTCGACGACATCGGCAACATCGTCGAGCCGGATCGCCGCATTGCTGCGCCAGCCCACCACCAGCGAACGATAATCGGCCGCCGTGCGGCCACCGCCCGGCGTATAAATTTGCAAGCGCCTGTCGTCGCCCTCGATGGTGCCCTTCGGACGATTGGCCGTACTGGCCTGAATCGCGGCGCGCACGTCTTCCATGCTCACGCCGTATTTGTTGAGCGCATACGGCAGCAGTTCGACGCGCACCGCCGGCAGCGAACCGCCACCGAGTTCGACCTCGCCAATACCCTGCACTTGCGCCAGCTTTTGCTGCACCAGATTCGAGACCGTGTCGTAGATCTGGCCCGGCGTGAGCGTTGGCGACGTTAGCGCCAGAATCATGATGGGCGCATCAGCCGGATTGGCCTTGCGGTAGGTCGGGTTATTGCGCAGCGTCGCCGGCAAGTCGACGCGCGAGGCGCTGATCGCCGCTTGCACTTCGCGCGCGGCCGCGTCGATCTTGCGATTGAGGTCGAACTGCAAATTGATGCGGGTCGATCCGGTGCTGCTGCGCGAGGTCATTTCGTTGACCCCGGCGATGACGCCGAGGCGGCGTTCCAGCGGCGTCGCCACACTCGACGCCATCGTTTCCGGACTGGCTCCCGGCAGCGAAGCGCTCACCGAGATGTTCGGAAAATCCACCTGCGGCAACGGTGCCACCGGCAGCACGAAGAACGCGCCGATGCCGGCCAGCGCAATGCCGACCGTCAGCAGCACTGTCGCGACGGGACGGCGGACAAAAGGAGCCGACAGGTTCACGCGGGCTCCACCGTGCGATTGCGTCCGGACAGCCGCTGCGACAAGCGGTCAAAGCCGAGGTAGATCACCGGCGTCGTGAACAGCGTCAGCACCTGGCTGACAATGAGTCCGCCAAAAATCGCCAGTCCTAGCGGACGGCGCAACTCGGCACCGTCACCCCAGCCCAGCATCAGCGGCACGGCCGCGAACAGCGCGGCGAGCGTCGTCATCAGGATAGGACGGAAGCGCAATAGCGCCGCCTGATGGATCGCCTGTTGCGCAGTCATGCCCTGGTGGCGCTCGGCCTCGATGGCGAAGTCGATCATCATGATGGCGTTTTTCTTGACGATGCCGATCAGCAGGATGATGCCGATGATGCCGATCACGCCGAGTCCGGCACCGCTGATCATCAGGGCCAGCAGTGCGCCGACACCGGCCGATGGCAGCGTCGACAGAATTGTCAGCGGATGGATATAGCTTTCATACAGCACACCAAGCACGATGTAGACGCACACCAGCGCGGCCAGGATCAGCCACAGCTGACTGCTCAAGGAAGACTGATAGGCACCGGCCGCTCCGAGGAAAGTCATCGTCACCGATGCCGGCAACTTGATGTCGATTGCCGCTTGCCGGATCACGTCCACCGACTTGCCCAGCGAAACGCCAGGCGCGGTATCGAAACCCAGCGTGGTGGCCGGGAACTGCGCCACGTGCGTGATCTGCAGCGGTGACTGGCGCTCGGTAATCGTCGCGATCGCCGACAGCGGCGTCGGTTTGCCTGAGCCGGTGCGCAGCTGCAAGTTGCCCAGCTGCGCCGGGGTGGTCAGCATATCGGGACGGGCTTCGAGGATCACGCGGTACTGGTTGGTCTCGGTAAAAATGGTCGAGACGATGCGCTGGCCGAAAGCACTGTAGAGCGCATCATCGATGGCCGCTGCGCTGATCGAGAGCCGCGCCGCACTGTCGCGATCGATATCGATATAGACCGCCAGACCGGTGGCGTCGGCATCCGACACGATATTTTTCAGTTCGTGCTGACGCTTGAGTTGCCCGGTGAGCTTGGCGGCCCATTCGATGACGCTGGCGGTATCGGCCGCTTCCAGCGAGACGCGGTACTGGGTCGGTCCGGTTTCGGCATCGATGGTCAGGTCCTGGGTGGGTTGCAAATAAATCGTCACGCCGGCGACCTTGCCGACCCGCTCGCGCAAGCGCGTCATCGTATCGGCCTGCGAGCCGGCGCGGTCACGCTTGAGATTGATCAGCATGCTGCCGGTATGCAGCATCGTGTTGCGCGCCGCATCGACACCGACCAGCGAACTGAGGCTCTCGACATCGGGGTCTTGAAGAATCGCCGCGGCGGCTTCTTGCTGCAATTGCGCCATGCGCGCGTACGACACCGTTTGCGCGGCTTCGATACGGGCTTGCAA
>CANFED010000304.1 GCA_947445995.1 Oxalobacteraceae bacterium
GCGCGCGAAGTGAGCGGGCCAAAAACCGCTCACCGGTACGCCCGCGTGGGCACGACAACCCTGTGCCCACCCTCCGGTAGCCCGTAAATTTGGTGGGTGGGCACGGCATCATGTGCCCACGCGCGCGCATCAAAAACCGTAGTTCGTAGGGTGCAATAACCAAAGGGCATTGCACCGAGCCCGCTCTAACCGCATCACAAAAACGAACTGCGGCTTTGCTGCGCTCAAGCAAACCATACATAAGCAAAAGACTTATAACAACGCTATTCATCTAGCATTCTTCTAGACCACGCCATTTTCAGTAAGTAGAATACACATCATGAAAAGTGCCGATCTGATTCGCCTTCTCGAAAGAAACGGTTTCGACATCGTACGCATTAGCGGCAGTCATCATCAATTAAGAAAAATCGGCAGGCCCGGCGTGGTGACAGTCCCTCATCCCAAAAAAGAGTTGGGCATTGGATTGGTCAAGGCTATTTTGAAACAGGCAGGATTGAAGGGGTAAGCAATGCGATATCCGATAGTCATTGAAGCTGGCAATGACACAACTGCGTACGGAGTCGTCGTCCCGGACCTCCCAGGATGTTTTTCTGCCGGCGAGACACTCGATGAAGCAGTGACCAATACAACCGAAGCCATCGAACTGCACATTGAAGCACTGCTTGCATCGGGCGAGCCGATTCCGGCCGCGCGTACCTTGTCAGCGCACCAGAAAAATCCCGATTACGCCGGCTGGATGTGGGTGCTTGTCGACATCGACATGAGCCGACTCGAAGACGTCACGGAACGGATCAACATCACGCTGTCACGACGCGCGCTGTTCATCATCGATGCGGCAGCAAAGCGTGCCGGTGAAAGCCGCTCTGCGTATCTTGCCCGCGTCGGCGTAACCGAGGCATCACAACCGATGGACAAATCACGTAGGGTGCAATAACCGAAGGGCATTGCACCGCCCTCCACAACCGCATCACACCAACAACCAACTTAAATCACCCCCAACACCTTCAACGCCAACGGCAACAACAACGCCGTCATCACCCCCGACAAACCCATCGCCAATCCGGCAAACGCACCCATCTCTTCACTCACCTGAAACCCGCGCGCCGTGCCGATGCCGTGAGCCGTAACCCCGAGCGCAAAGCCCATCACCTTGTGATCGGTAAATTTCATCCAGGTCAGAATGAAGCGCGCCAGCGTCGCACCAAGGATGCCGGTGGCAATCACCATCACCGCTGTCAGCGACGGCAAGCCGCCGATTTTTTCGGCGATACCCATCGCAATCGGCGAGGTCACCGACTTCGGTGCCAGTGACAGGATGGTGACCGGCGACGCCCCCAGCGCCCACGCCACGCCCATTGCCGTGGTGATCGCCGCCGCACTGCCGGCCAGCATGCCGACCAGCAGCGCGAACCAGTCGCGCCGCAATGCCGGCAATTGCTGGTAGAGCGGAATCGCCAGCGCGACCGTGGCCGGTCCCAGCAGAAAATGGACAAATTGCGCGCCATCGAAATAGGTCTTGTACGAGGTGCCAGTCAGCGTCAGCAGCAACACCAGAATGGCCACCGCGATCGCCACCGGATTGGCCAGCGGATTGAACTTGGCGCGCTGGTAAATGAATGTTGCTATCAGATAGGCCAGCAAGGTCGCCGTCAGTCCCAGCAACGGCGACGCCGCCAGATAGACCCAGATCTCGTTGAGCTTGGGCGTCATTTCTGCAAGGCCCGTACGACCGCCGCAGTGACCGCAATCGATACCACCACGCTGGCCAGCAGCGCCATCGAAATCGGCAGCCACTCGGCAGCGATCAGCCTCGCATGCACCATGATGCCGACCCCGGCCGGAACGAACAGCAGCGACAGATGGCGCAGCAAACCCATCGACGTCGGTGTCAATTTCTCTGCCTCGGCAGGCCGCAGCATCAGGTATCCCAGCAGCAGCACCATGCCGATCACCGGACCCGGTATCGGCAGCGACAACGCATACGACAGGCCTTCGCCGAGGGACTGGAACACCAGCAGCGTAGCGAACGTGGCGATCATGATGACTCCGGATTGTTCAAAGAGGCAGAGTCTAGCATTGGCACTCATTGGCGCTCTTGATGGCTGGCACCAACGCTAGCAGTAGAATGCAGTCCCCGATTCACCGGTCACAGTGCACCCGACATGACATTCACCCGCCTCCACCGCGTTCTGCCTTCCCTGCTACTGACAATGGCAGCAGGCCACGCACTCGCCGCCCCCGTCCTTGAAGACAGCATCGCCCAGCGTGCTGTCGCCTGTATCGCCTGCCACAATATTGACGGCAAGCGCGGTGCCGACGGTTACTTCCCGCGCATCGCCGGCAAACCGGCCGGTTATCTGGCCAATCAGCTGATCAATTTCCGCGATGGCCGGCGCGCTTATCCGCAAATGATCTACATGGTCAGCAATCTGTCGGATGCCTACCTGCACGAACTGGCCGATTATTTTTCGGCGCTGGAAGTGCCGTATCCGCCACCGCAACCATTGACGGTAGCAGCCAGCGTGGCCGCGCGCGGGCAGGCGCTGGTGCAGCACGGCGATGCCGCACAAAATATCCCCGCCTGCATCGCCTGCCACGGCAGCGCATTGACCGGTGTGACACCCGCCATCCCCGGCCTGGTCGGTTTGCCCCGCGATTACCTCGCCGCACAATTCGGTGCCTGGCGCAACGGCACGCGCCATGCGGCAGCGCCCGACTGCATGGGCAAGATCGCCGCGCAACTGAGCCCCGCTGACATCAACGCCGTTACTGCCTGGCTGTCGGCCCAACCGGTGCCTGCCGGTGCCAAGCCTGCTACCTCGCTGCCTGCTCCGATGCCACTGACCTGCGGCAGCGTCTCACAATGATGAAGACCATGAAACGAACTCTGCGCATCGTCCTGTTCCTGCTGCTGGCAATCCCCGCCTTGCTGATCACGAAAGAATTTATCCGCAACCCCGGCCATGATGCGGTCGGCGTACCGATCACCGGTTCCGAAGTCCAGGTTGCGCAAGGCAAGTACCTGGCGCTGGCGGGCAACTGCATGGGTTGTCACACCGTGCGCGGCGGCGCGCAGTATGCCGGCGGACGGCCGATCGCCACACCTTTCGGCACCATCTATTCACCCAATCTGACCCAGGACAAGACCAGTGGTCTGGGCAACTGGTCGGCCGATGATTTCTGGCAGGCGCTGCATAACGGCAAATCGCGTGACGGCAGCTTTTTGTACCCGGCTTTCCCGTACACCAATTACACCCGCATGACGCGTCCCGACAGCGATGCGATGTATGCCTACTTCAAGACGCTGGCACCGGTCGCGCAAGAGAACCTGCCGAACACGCTGCGCTTCCCGTACAACCAGCGCCCGTTGCTGGCGGCGTGGCGCGTGCTGTATTTCACACCGGGCACGCAAGAAGTTGATGCCAGCAAGTCAGTGGTCTGGAATCGCGGAGCCTATCTGGTCGAGGGCCTCGGTCATTGCAGCGCCTGCCATGCCAGCCGCACCACGCTGGGTGGCAGCCGTGGCGGGCTCGACGGTGGCCTGATCCCGGTGCTGGACTGGTATGCGCCGTCGCTGACTTCGAGCAGCGAAGCCGGCCTCGGCGACTGGCAGCAATCCCACATCGTCGACTTGCTGCAAACCGGCATCTCGCCCCGCGGTGCCGTCTTTGGTCCGATGGCCGAAGTGGTCGGTGCCAGCCTGCAGCATCTGTCGGAACCGGACTTGCAAGCGATGGCCGGTTATCTGAAGTCGCTGCCGCAAACCAGCGAAGCGGCCTTGCCACCGGTGGTGCTCGATGAGCGCACCCAAAAGCTCGGCAGCAAGCTCTATGAGCAGCACTGCGTCAATTGCCACCGCGCGGATGGCAACGGCATCCCGCCGCACTATCCGCCGCTGGCCGGCAACCGCGCCATCACGATGGAATCGGCCATCAATCCGATCCGCATCGTCCTCAACGGCGGCTTCCCGCCCAGTACCGGCGGCAATCCGCGGCCGTATGGCATGCCGCCGTTTGCCGCCGTCTTGAGCGATACCGAAGTCGCTGCGGTGGTGTCGTACACGCGTGCCACATGGGGTAATGCACGGCCGCCGGTGACGGCCTTTGAGGTCGCCCGCAACCGGGCGGTTCCGGGCGACTGAAACGAGTCTGCCGTGCCACCGATGGCGTGATAATCTCTGCGTTTTCCGCCATTGGCTACCGATGACTTCCTTGCCGCTTTCCGACGCCCTGCATGACATCTTGCACGGCCCGTTCCGTCCCGACCTGATCCGCAATGAAATCCTGGCCGATCTGTTCGAAGCCAGCGCCCGGCGCACACCCGACCAGATCGCGCTGATCTTCGACCAGCGCCAGCTGACCTATGCCGAACTCGACGCCGCCGCCGACCGCATTGCTGCCGGCCTGATCGCCAGCGGCGTCGGTGCCGGCCAGCTGGTTGGCCTGTGGCTGCCACGCGGCATCGACCTGCTGATCGCCCAGCTCGGTATCGCCAAAAGCGGGGCCGGCTGGTTGCCGTTCGATGCCGATACACCGGTCGAGCGGATCGCGGTATGCCTCGATGACGCCAAGGCCGCCGGCATCGTCAGCTGCCTGCACTTTGCGCCGCAACTGCTGAGTGTCAGCTGCCCGGTCTGGACCATCGAAACCTTGCTCGCCACCACCACCGACGCACGTCGCAGCGACGTGCGTGCGCACGATCC
>CANFED010000305.1 GCA_947445995.1 Oxalobacteraceae bacterium
CGCAGCGGAAGGTTTGCCGTCCTGCGCGTACACACTTTCTGTACCTGGTGGCCGGGTCTTGAAGCGTTTGTGGGCCCAGAAATATTCATCCGGCGTTTCACGAATGCGGTCTTCAATGAAGGCATTCATTTTACGGGTCGCTGCGATCATGTCATCACCGGGATAGTTGGCCCAGGCAGGATAAAACGTGACTTTCCAACCGCGATAATTTGGCAGGAATGTGGCAATCACCGGAATGACTTTCGCTCCGGTGGTTGCGGCGATTCGTGCTGGTGCCGTCAGCGTTGCTGCCGGTGTGCCAAAAAAGGGGATGAACTCAGCATCTTTTGCACCGAAGTCCATGTCTGGGAGCATAAAAAACGGCAACTTCTCACGCATTGCACGCAGCACGGGTTTGACGCCTTCTCCACGTGAAAACAGTTTGATCGGACGAAAGCGCGAGCGCCCCTTGCGCAAGGCATCGTCAAACACCTTGTTTTTCTGCTGGGTGTAAATCGAGCACAGCGGCGACTCCAGCAGGACGGCGACGCCTGCAACATCAAGGCAGACGAAATGCGGGCAAAGCAGGATCGTCGGACCCGCCTGAATTTGTTCAAGTGGAACGCCGGGTTCAATGATGATCAGCCGCCGCAGCCTCGCTTCCGAGGACCACCAGAGCAGGCTGCGTTCCAGAATGGCGCGTGCGTAACCCTGGAAATGTTTGAGCGCAATGTGCTGTCGTTGCTGTTCCGTCAGCTCAGGCAGGCACAAGCGCAGGTTGATCAGCGTGATGCGGCGGCGTGAGCGGACCGTGACAAACAGCAGGCTACCGACGACCACGCCCAGGCGTCCCAATATTGGCAGCGGCAACCAGTGAAGCAACCACATCAGCCCGAGCAGTAACTTCACAGTCCGGACTCCGTTAATTCGGCGGGAAGGACACCTTCCGGTGTCTTGTAGCGGTTATAACTCCACAAGTACTGCGCCGGCGAGCGCGCGATCAATTGCTCCATCGCGGTATTGATGGCATGCGCCTGTCGCTGCGGATCGTCGTCGAGGACACTGTCGAAGGTCGAGAAGCGGATCACATAACCACGCCCTTGCGGCAAACGCTCGGCGTACGACAACAGCAGCGGTGCGCCAGTCATCCTGTGCAGTTTTGCCGGCAGCGTCATTGTGTAGGCTTTCTTGCCAAAAAAATCAGCCCATACGCCTTCGCCATTTTGCGGGACCTGATCGGGCAACAGGCCGATTGCGCCACCTGCCTTGAGGGCTTTCAGTAGCGCGCGTACACCGCGCAAATTCGCAGGAGCTAAGATAAGGTTGTGGCGTTGCCGGGCACCCTCAATGAGCGGTTTCAGCATATTTTTACGAGGCGGACGATACAGCGCAGTCAATGGCAGACGGGCGGCGATGGCCTGTGCAATGATTTCAAAGCAGCCGAGGTGAGGCGTCAGGAAAATCACGCCGCGGCCCTGGTCAATGGCCGCTTGTGCGACATGCCAGTTTTCTATGGTGGCTTTCGCAAGCACCTTGTCCTGCGGTGCACACCAGATAAACGGCAGTTCGACGATGTTCTTGCCGGATTCCCGAATTGCGTCAGGCAAGTCAGCGGCGTAGCCGGCTTGCTGCAGATTGGCGTCCAGTCGCTGGCGGTAGCGGGCCGAAAAGCGGTAGACGAGGCGTCCCGTCAGAGCGCCAAGCCTCTGCAAGACGGATAACGGAAGGAAAGATAGTAAGCGAAAAATAGTGACCAGTATCAATGAAGGAAGTCCGGTGATTTTGCTGATTGATGACAAGAGGCGTAAAATATCATGGATGCATTATCCGCCGGGTTAATAGACAACTTGCGAGGCGGCCTATAAATTTTGCTAAAGCGTCGCAGGCTCATTCGATTGGCCGCGACATGGTCACCGATACTGCAATTACAGGAGCCTGCCATGGCACATGAATACCTTTTCACCTCCGAATCCGTTTCGGAAGGCCATCCGGACAAAGTTGCCGACCAGATTTCCGATGCAATCCTGGATGCGATCCTCGCGATTGACCCGCAAGCACGCGTTGCCGCCGAGACATTATGCAATACCGGCCTTGTGATTCTTGCCGGAGAAATCACTACCCACGCCAACATCAACTACATCGAAGTCGCTCGCGACACGCTCAAGCGTATCGGCTACGACAATGCCGACTACGGTATCGACTATAAAAGCTGCGCAGTCATGGTTTGTTATGACAAGCAGTCGCTTGATATCAAACAAGGCGTCGATGAAGGTACGGGTACCGATCTGGATCAGGGTGCCGGTGACCAAGGCCTGATGTTTGGTTACGCCTGCGATGAAACGCCAGAACTGATGCCCGCCGCTATTCACTATGCTCACCGGATTGTCGAACGACAGTCCCAATTGCGCAAGGATGGCCGCTTGCCCTGGTTGCGTCCGGATGCCAAGTCACAGGTAACGTTGCGCTATGTCGATGGCAAGCCAGTCGGCATCGATACCATCGTGTTATCGACCCAGCATGCGCCGGAAATGCAGCACAAGGAAATCGAAGAAGCCGTCATCGAGATGATCATCAAGCCGGTGGTGCCGCAGGAATGGCTCAATGGAACGCGTTATCTGATTAATCCAACAGGACGTTTTGTCATTGGTGGTCCGCAAGGCGATTGTGGTCTGACCGGTCGCAAGATCATCGTCGATACCTACGGCGGTGCGGCACCGCATGGCGGCGGTGCCTTTTCCGGCAAAGACCCTACCAAGGTCGATCGTTCTGCCGCTTATGCCGGGCGCTATGTGGCCAAAAATATCGTCGCCGCTGGCTTGGCGTCACGCTGCCAGATTCAGGTGTCGTACGCGATCGGTATCGCCAAGCCGACGTCCGTGATGGTCACCACCTTCGGCACGGGCAAGATCAGTGACGAAAAACTGGCTGAGCTGGTGATGGAACATTTTGATTTGCGTCCAAAAGGGATCGTGCAAATGCTGGATCTGTTGCGCCCTATTTACCTGAAAACGGCGGCTTACGGTCATTTCGGCCGCGAAGAGCCGGAATTCAGCTGGGAACGCACGGATCGTGCGGCTGCACTGCGCGCAACGGCGGGATTGTAAAAATGGTGCCAAGGATGGCGCTGGGGATGTCGTGCTGCAGGTAGCATGCCTGCGGTTGGCCGCCTCGATCCTGCTGATGTGCTGTGGTGCGCCATTGTGTGCCGCGCCTTCCTCATCGGCCAGTCAGGCGGCTTGGTGCAAGCGCCTGGCCGTGCGGCTGCCGGACGTGTCGGTAGCCGCGTGTCAGGCCAGCAACCTGCAACCTTCAGGTGGTGTTTCCACTAACGGGTTTCCGATTTTGTCCCGGCAGATTTCTTCTGCAGACCGTGGTGACCGCAAGCCCTTGCGTGTCATGCTTTTAGGCGGCATTCATGGGGATGAGATGACGTCATCCGCGGTCGTTTTCAAGTGGTTGCAGCAGACGCAGATGCCGCTGGCGCGCGAGTTTTTCTGGGATGTCGTGCCGGTACTTAACCCGGACGGTTTGCTGGCGGCCAGGCCCAGTCGTGTCAATGCTCGCGGTGTCGACCTTAATCGCAATTTTCCGACGCCTGACTGGCAGCAGGAAGCGCCGCGATACTGGTCCAAGGCAACTGCCAGCGATCCGCGTCGTTTTCCCGGAAAAGGACCATTGTCCGAAGCGGAAACCCGTTGGTTAAAGGCAGAGATTGATCGTTTCAAGCCGAACGTCATTGTGTCGGTGCACGCCCCATTCGGAGTGCTCGATTTTGACGGTCCAGCGCCAGTGCCGGAGCGGTTCGGACGATTGCAGTTTAATCGGGTGGGTGTCTATCCGGGGTCGCTAGGCAATTACAGTGGCCTGCACCGGAACATCCCCGTTATAACGATCGAATTGCCCAACGCGCAAGCGATGCCGCCGGCCAAGGAAGTGGACCGTATCTGGATTGACATGCTCACCTGGATCAAGCTCAACGTGCATCGATCTACCGACTTACCTCAAGCATTGAAGCCGGCCGCACGCGTTGCAACACGTACCGGAATGACAACAAGTGAAAATTGATTTGGAGCAACGGAATATTTTTTTAATTACGCTATAATTCGACCTCCAAGGAGCGTTGCAGCCGGACTTGCGTCAGCAAGCCGGGTCAGGCTTGGAAGCATTACCCCCCGCAACTGCGCTCACGTTTCTTTTTTTCTAACGAAAGGAGGGCGTGATGAACGCCGCAGTGTTAAACCCTCAAGTCGCAGTACTCAAAGATTATTTCGTTGCCGACCTCAGCCTCGCTGAGTGGGGCCGCAAGGAAATTCGCATTGCAGAAACCGAAATGCCTGGTCTGATGGCCATCCGCAACGAATACGCGGCAGCGCAGCCACTCAAAGGTGCGCGCATTACCGGTTCCATCCACATGACCATCCAGACCGCCGTGCTGATCCAGACACTGGAAGCACTCGGTGCGCAGGTACGCTGGGCTTCATGCAACATTTACTCAACGCAGGATCATGCCGCGGCCGCTATTGCTGCTGATGGCACGCCAGTGTTTGCGTTCAAGGGTGAATCGCTCGATGAATACTGGGAATTTACCCACCGTATTTTCGAATGGCCTGCCGGTGTTGATGGTGAGCAACATGCCAACATGATTCTTGATGATGGTGGCGACGCGACGTTGTTGCTGCACCTCGGCACTCGTGCCGAGCAAGATGCTTCTGTGCTGGACAA
>CANFED010000306.1 GCA_947445995.1 Oxalobacteraceae bacterium
ATACGGCACGCTTCATCGAGCAGCAGTTGCTTGTCATGCACGCGCAGCATCACGGAATTGATACTGCCGAGTATGGTGCGGATACGGATCATCCGCGCCAGCCGTTCTTCCTGCGCCTTGCGCTCGGACAGATCGCGAATGACGCTGGACGTCCATCGGCCTTCGACGGTGTGCAGCGGACTGAGGCTGACCTCGGCCGGAAACTGTCTGCCGTCGCAACGATGCGCAATGAATTCGAAACTGATGCTGCTGCCCGATGCGGCATCGGAATCCGGCAACATCGTGTGCCAGTGTGAAAACTGCGCACTGGCCAGCATCGCACCGTCGGTACCCAGCATCGCGCTGCGCGGGTAGCCGAACAAGGCTTCGGCCTGGGCATTGACGATATCGATGCAGCCGTGCTGGTCGAACACCACGATCGCGTGCGGCGCATATTCGATCAGGTCACGAAAACGGGATTCGGCATGCACGCGGGCTGCCCGGCTGCGCGCCTCGTCGATGGCACGCCGTACCGCGGAGGCCAGGCGCTGCAGGTTGGTCTTGAGCAGATAGTCGACCGCGCCACGCTTGAGTGCCTCGATCGCGGTATCTTCGCCGATCGTACCGGAGATGAAAATAAATGGCACCGCCGGATGCGAGGCCGTTGCCAGCGCCAGTGCACTGAGGCCATCGAAATGGGGCAGCGAGAAATCCGACAGGATCACATCCGGCGTGCGGCAGGTCAGCTGTGCCAGAAAATCGGGCCGGGTCTCGACCCGGACCGCATCGAAGGTCAGTCCGGCCCGGCTCAGCTCGCGCAGGATCAGTTCGGCTTCGGTGGCAACATCTTCCAGCAGCAGGATTTTCAGAGGTGCGGTCATGGCAGCAAACTCATACCGGCACCTTGTTGACCAGCATCCAGTAGAACCCGGTATCGCTGATGACCTTATCGAAATCAAACGTGTCGACCGGCTTGACGATGTAGCTGTTGGCACCCAGGCGATAGCTCTCGACCATGTCGCGCTCTTCGGCCGACGACGTCAGCATGACCACCGGAACGGCATGCAACGTCGGGTCGGCGCGAATGCGGCGCAGCACTTCGATACCATCGACTTTCGGCATCTTCACATCCAGCAGGACCAGCTTGGGCTTGCCGCTGGCGGTGCCGGTAAAGGTCCCTTCATGAAAAAGGAAATCAATCGCTTCGCTGCCGTCCTTGACCCAGATCAGGTTATTGGCCAGACCACGCTTGCGCAGGGCCCGCATCGTCATTTCGGCATCGGTCGCCGTGTCTTCAGCGAGCAAAATGTCGACTTGCTGGTATGTATTCATACTGCGAACTCCTGCTTCGGCAAGGCAAAATAAAATGTCGCACCCTGGCCGGGAATGGCGTCGGCCCAGATGCGGCCACCATGACGCGTCACAATGCGCTGGGCAATCGCCAGACCAACCCCGGTGCCCGGAAACTCGTCGGCAGAATGCAGGCGCTGGAACACGCCAAACAGCTTGCCGTAATACTGCATGTCAAAACCGACACCGTTGTCGGCAATCGTATAAACCGTTTCCGTCGGGCGGACGACACCCGAAATGCGGATCGCCGGTTCGTCACGCGTCGCGCTGTACTTCAGCGCGTTCGACAGCAGGTTGACCCAGACTTGCTGCAACAGGGCCGGATCGCCAACACTGCGTGGCAACGCGCCGATCTCGATGCGCGATTGTGGATAGTCCTCGTCGCGCCGGACCAACCGGACCGCCGTGTCGACCAGCGTGCGCATGTCGATGCGTTCCTGCTGCATCGCTTGCCGGCCGAAGCGCGAGAACGCCAGCAAGTCGTCGATCAGCTCACCCATACGCTTGCTGTTATCGCGAATGACGGCCAGCAGGCGCAGGCCTTCGCTGTCGATCCGGTCGCCGTAATCTTCTTCGAACATGCGCGCGTAGCCAGAGACCGCCCGCAACGGAATGCGCAAATCATGCGAGACCGAATAGCTGAAACTTTCGAGTTCCTTGTTGGTCGCTTCAAGCTGGGCCGCGCGTTGCAGCAAGGCGTTGTTGGCCTCGACCAGCGCGTGGTCGGCGAGGCGACGCTTGCAGTTTTCAGCACGCAGCAACAGGAAGGCACCGCCACTGGTGAGCACACCGATCAAGGCACCCAGTGCGATCAGCCAACTGGCGCGCAAGGCACTCTCGTCCGCTGCGATTTCACGTTCAGCCAGCAGCTTCTGCTCCGCCACGATCATGCGATGCGACTGAGCACGCACCTGGTTCTGGATCTGGTCGCCGGCACCGCCGATGACTAACGCCATGCCCGCGTCGGTATCGACATTGACGCGACGGGTGTGCACCACCCGCCCCCCGAATTCCAGCGACTCGCGCGCCAGCGTCGCCAGCACTGCCATGTCATGCAACAGCGCCGGCTTGCCGGTCGCCAGCGCATCGAGTTCGGCCAGTCGCAAGGGCAGTTCACGCAGTGCCTCGTGGTACGGGAGCAGGAAGGAGTCGTTGCCGGTAATGGCATATCCACGCACGGCACTCTGCGCGCTGGTGGTCAATGAACTGATGTCATCAATACGGCTGATCACGTCGTTGGTGTACACGACCAGGGCCGCGCGCTGCTTGAATTCGTGCATGCTCGACAGCGAGATAATCGTGGTCAGCGTCAAGGCCAGCAAGGTCGACACGACCCCGATGACCGCGAGCGACGAAACAGGAACACGCGGCGCAAAGGCTGGCATCAGGTACGGGTCTCCAAGTGCAATGGGGTTCGACATGAACCAGGAACGCTACATGCCTGCAACTTAACATTTTTTTCTACTGAGCAGTATCAGCCTTTCGGTCAACAAATCCCGTACTTGCGGTTGCCGCCATTGCGGCATCAGATAAACGTCGGTTCCGGCTCCAGTTGCACGCCAAAGCGCTGCAACACGTCGGCCTGTATCGCGCGCGCCAGTTGCAGCACGTCGGCTCCGCGTGCCCCGCCCAAATTCACCAGCACCAGCGCCTGTTTGTGATAAACGCCGGCCGGACCGAGCGCACGTCCCTTCCAGCCGCATTGATCAATGAGCCAGCCGGCAGCCAGCTTGGCGCTGCCGTCGGGTTGATCATGACTGATCAGCGCCGGATGCTGCACCAGCAGCGCATCACGCTGCACGCGTGACACCAGCGGATTCTTGAAAAAGCTGCCGGCGTTGCCGATGACGGCCGGGTCCGGCAATTTGCGCTGGCGGATCGCGATGACTGCGGCACTGACTTGCTGCATGGTCGGAGCGGCGATGTGCGCCAGCGCAGTCGCCAGTTCGGCATAGCGCAAGTCGGGCTGCCAGCGTCGTGGCAACGTGAAGGTGACGTCGACAATCACTGCGCGATCGCGCCAGTCGTGCTTGAAGATGCTGTCGCGATAACCGAAGCGGCAAGCGGCCCGGTCCAGCGTGAACAAGATGCCGCGTTCGAGATCGAAGGCGGTCAGCGCATGAAAGTGGCGTTCCATTTCGACGCCGTAGGCACCGATGTTCTGGATCGGTGCCGCGCCCACGGTGCCGGGAATCAGTGACAGGTTTTCCAGCCCGCCCAACTCCCGCTGCAGCGTCCAGCTCACCAGCTCGTGCCAGCCAACACCGGCCGCCGCACGCACCAGCGTGCGCTCGTCGTCCTGCGCGACGAGTTCGATACCGCTGCTGCAACTGTGCAGCACCAGACCATGAAAGTCTCCGGTCAGCACGAGATTGCTGCCACCACCCAGGATCAGGCGCGGCAACCGTGCCAGTGCCGGATCAGCCAGCAGCGCGGCATGTAGCGACTGCAGATCAGCGACGCTGCGCAGCGGCAAGTAGAGGTCGGCGATCGCCTCGATGCCGAAGGTATTGAGGGTGCGCAGTGAAAAATTCGGCAACAGGGTCGGCAACAGGGGCGACAACAGCGTTGGCAACAGCGTCGGCGTCGGGATCACATTCGGGGGCGGATTCGGAGTCATAGAAGAAGGCATGCGTGCAGTTTACCCATCCATGAACATAGCCACCTGTTTTTTTGTCCGTTAAAATGGAAACCAGCTCAGGAAATGGCTGTCGCCATTTCCTCATCAGATCATCTGCACCGCTGCATCACCGCACCCAACAAGGAAAACACCATGCCGTCATTCGACGTTGTCTCGGAAGCCAATATTGTCGAAGTCAAGAACGCCATCGACCAGTCCAACAAGGAAATCACCACCCGCTTCGACTTCAAGGGCAGCGACGCCCGTATCGAACAAAAGGAATTTGAACTCACCGCGTATGCCGATGCCGACTTCCAGTTGAGCCAGGTGCGTGACGTGCTCAATAACAAGCTGGCCAAACGCAATGTCGACCTGCGTTTTCTGGACCTCGGCAAGATCGAAAAAATCGGTGGCGACAAGGTCAAGCAAGTCATCAAGATCAAGAACGGCATCGAAACCGATGCGGCCAAAAAAATCGTACGTCTGATCAAGGACAGCAAGATGAAAGTACAGGCCAGCATTCAGGGCGACGCCGTTCGCATCACCGGTGCCAAGCGTGATGACCTGCAGGCAGCGATGGCCGCACTGCGCAAGGATGTGCCGGAACTGCCGCTCGAATTCAACAACTTCCGCGACTGATAAGTCATCGCCCTCCACCGTTCTGGCACCGGCAACAGTCCGCGCGGCATGATGCGATGGCTGCTGCTGTGCATCGCGAGCACTGGTGCGCAGGCCGAA
>CANFED010000307.1 GCA_947445995.1 Oxalobacteraceae bacterium
AACGGCGCGCTGGCCGGTGGCCATTACCTGGACTGCTTGCAGCAGCGGGCACGTGATCTTTTTGCCGCTGTGGTCAACCGAGACAATCAGGTCGATGCTGTCGCCGGGTTCGAGCAGGCCGGAGATCGAGTTGATTTCATCGACCGGCACCGTTATCGCCCGATGACCGGTATCGACACGGGCCGAAAACGTTGGTACTTTTTTGCCTTCCATCAATCCCCACATGACCGATTCGCCCGCCTTCAACCCATAGGCAATCGGCTGACCGTCGATGCGGGGAAATTGCTCCGGCAGCACCGATGCGGAATGGGCAAATTCACGCGGCACCTGACGGATGGCGACGTTATCGGCGCTGAGCACGGTGCCCTTGCTGAGGTCGCCCTTGGCAACGACAACCGGCACCGTCGGCCCCTTGCCCCGCGCTTCGATGCTGGCGATCTGGTCGCTCAGAAAACTGCGTGCCAGCAATGCCGCGCCTACGCCGATGGTCAGGGCGACGCCGAGGACTAGCCAGGTTTTTTCGGGCTTGAAGTTGCCGAAGATGGAAAATTTCATGGTTGGGCGGACGGGCATGGAAAAAGGTTTCGGAGAAAATGGCTAACGCAACAGATGCTGAAAATATCTACCGGGATATATCGTTGCCGTAGGTAGCCAGCCCTTTTCTCCTGGTACCCTCCGCAGAAGTCGCATCCGCGGCTGTTTGCGCTGCCGTGATTGCGGCGGTGGCCGACCTCCCTGACAACTCCTGTGCAATGCCGGCCGTCTGATTGCGGATCGTCTGCCCGAAGAACTGATAAACCGAAATCGCCGCCACGGCCACAAGCGCGACGATGACAATGTATTCAGTCATTCCCTGACCAGTTGCACGGTGGATAACGGGGGTGGCGTGGTGTTTCATCAGGTGACTCCTCACTAGTTGGATTGACAAGGAAAGATGTCAATTTACCCAACTTCCCTGACCCGTCATCAGGTAATTTTTTTTGCAGTTGTGTAGTTGCTCATGGCGAAATCTTGCTGAAAATGGATTGAAATGGATGTCGTTGGCATTTGCCATTCCCATGACCTGCATGCCTGTCCATCACGGTCACAAACGACGCGACACAAGCTTATCGCCACGCAAGGTTGGGACGGCTTCACCGTGCCCACGCGAATGCCCCACCGAACCACCAGAATTGACCGGCACGCACGGGACGCCAATTTAACCGCCCACCGGAGATGCTCTGTTGACAGCAGCCCTTCCGCTCCAAATGGGCATCTCTGCGGGCCATTTTCGTAAGTCAAAGAAACTGTTGTCGCAGCGACAAATTCATGTTGTAGCCACGCGATAGTTAGCTCAAAAAATCGTCAGTATCAGGGGAATAAGTCGACAGAAAAAACTAGCGAAGACGCCGCCGCGCCAGGACATGCCTGGCGCAGGTAGAACGAGTGTCCGGCGTTGCACCGGCACCCTGCTAACAACAAATTATTTGGCGAACTTGGCGGCCAGCTTGCTCAGCTTTTCGGTGTGCAGGCGCGCCGCTTCGGCGGCCAGTTGCACTGCTTCGGCGGCCACACGGGCTTCTGCTTCCTTGGCGCGCACGGCCTTGCGCTGGTCGGCTTCTTTCTTGAAGCGTTCCTTGAGCAGGGTCGTCGCGCGCAAGCGGTGCTCGTCGGTCAGTACTTCACCCGGCTTGCCGTCGAGGTCGTGGCGATGCGTGGCTTTTTCCGCCGACTTCAGATACCGCAATGAGTTGGTATGCTGACCGAGCGCGATGCGCAGGATCTTGCGCGGCAGTTCGGGCTGGAGAGCGATGATCTGCTTGTCGATGCCGATGGCCAGCGGCAAGCAATCACGAAAGGCTGGGAAAGTTTGCTGGAGTTCTTTCAGCAGCGCGCGCGCAGCCTGGACAGGATTGGGGGCAGGTGTCGGAGAAGTCATTCGGAAAAGTATATGAAAACAGAGGATAAAGGAGGCCGAGGATAGCACGACGTCCGCTTACCGGACGCCTGCGGCGACACGATTGATGTCAATGCGCACCACCGCCATCAGCAGGTGCTGCGGAGTTGGACCGCTTTGTTATCCAGACCAGGCCAATCAACGTCAGGAACAGGATCGCCGAGACCCAGAAAATATCCGTCGCGGCCAGGGTACTGGCCTGGACGCTCAGACCGCGTTCGATGACCGCATAGGCACCCTGCTCTGACAATCCTTGCGCGGTCAGGCCCTGCACTGCCTGGGCAAACGCCGGGCTCTGCACACTGGTATGTTCGGCCAGTTGGGCATGATGCAGCGCAGTCCGGCTATCCCAGACGGTCGAGGTGATCGAGGTGCCGATGCCGCCGAACATGATCCGCACGAAATTCGATAATCCGGCAGCAGCCGGGATCTTGTCAGGCGACAGACCCGACAGGATGATCGAGGTCAGCGGAATAAAGAACATGGCCATTGCTGCGCCCTGGATAAAGGTCGGGATGATCAGCGTGATCGGATCGACGTCGACATTGAAGCGTGATCGCATGTAGAACACCAGCGCAAAAATCAGGAATCCGGTCGTGGCAACCCAGCGCGCATCAACCTTGGGCATCATCTTGCCAATGAGCGGCGACATCAGGATCGCCAGCACGCCGACTGGTGCCATCACCTTGCCAGCTTCGGTGGCGGTGTAGGACAACTGGGTTTGCAGCCAGAGTGGCAGAATCACCAGGCTGCCGAAGAACAGTCCGTAAGCCACCGAAATCGCAATCACGCCACCGGTGAAATTGCGCCCCTTGAACAGTGACAGGTCGACCACCGGATGGTCTTCGCCCAGTTCCCAGATGACGAAGTAGATGAACGCCACGACGGCGATCGAACCGAGCAGCACGATTTCGCCCGAATTGAACCAGTCGAGTTCCTTGCCCTTGTCGAGCATCAGTTGCAGGCAGCCGACCCAGAGGACCAGCAACACGAGGCCAACCTTGTCGATCGGCAAGTGCCGGATGGCGCTTTCGCGCTTGTGATAAATCGACCAGGTCGCCCAGGCCGCAAAGATCCCGATCGGAATGTTGATATAAAAAATCCACGGCCACGTGTAGTTGTCGGAAATCCATCCGCCCAGCAGCGGCCCCATGATCGGGGCGACCAGCGTGGTCATGCCCCAGAACGCTAGCGCCATGCCGCTCTTGGCTGGCGGATAACTCGACAGCAGCAGCGCTTGCGACAGCGGAATCATCGGACCGGCGACCGCGCCTTGCAGTACGCGTGCGGCAATCAGCATTTCGATGCTCGGTGCCAGCCCGCACAGGATGGAGGCGATCACGAACAGCAGGATCGATGTAACGAATAATTTGACCTGACCAATGCGCATCGTCAGCCAGCCCGTGAGCGGGACCGAGATGGCGTTGGCCACTGCGAACGAGGTGATGACCCAGGTACCCTGTTGCGGCGAGACGCCGAGGTCGCCGGAGATGGCCGGAATGGACACGTTGGCGATCGACGAATCGAGCACGTTCATGAACACCGCCAGTGACAAGGCGATGGTGCCGATCACAAGCTGACTGCCTTGCAGCGGCGGTAACGACGGTCGTGCAGGTGCTTTCATGGTCGCCATCAGTAAATCCGGTTACAGAAGATCATGGACAGGCTCAGTGCGTTACAGGCACGGCTTTTTCGGGGCCGCTGTTGTCAGCGATGATGCGGCTGATCAGCAGGTGTCCGTCGCTGCCAGCCTTGTCGAAGGCGGCAGTCTGATATACCGGCTCGGTGCGTGCAGCCGCCGTCGTGGTCAGCGAGGTCCCGGAATGATCGGCAATATCGACCTCGACTTGCATGGATAGACCAAGACGCAGCGGCCGCTCTGCCAGCTCGGCGGGATCAAGCGAAATACGAACCGGAATGCGCTGGACGATCTTGATCCAGTTGCCGCTGGCGTTTTGCGCCGGCAGCAGGGCAAATGCCGAACCGGTGCCAGCCGCGAGGCCAACGACCTTGCCGTGATAATTGACCTTCTTACCGTACACATCGGAATGCAGCGTGACCGGCTGGCCGATGCGCATTCTGGCAATCTGGACTTCCTTGAAGTTGGCATCGATCCACAGGCTGTCGAGCGGCACGATCGACAGCAGCGGCATGCCGGCGGCGACGCGCTGGCCGACTTGCACCGAGCGTTTTGCAATGTAGCCGGTAATCGGTGCTGGCAACGACGTGCGCGCCGCTGCCAGATAGGCGGACTGCACCTGCGCGGCGGCACGCAGCACGGTCGGATGTTGCGCTACCGAGGTGTGGTCGGTCAGCACGCGGTTCGAGGCCAGCTGTTCGCGCGCAGCGACCGCAGCCGATTCGGCACTTTGCAATGCAGTGCGGGCATGGGCAAGTTCTTCTTTCGAGACGGCACCCGAACCGATCAGTTCCTGCCGCCGTGCCAGATCGGTTCTGGCCCGCTCAAGCTCGCTGTTGCGCGACGTGATGTTGGCATTAAGCGTGCCATTGTTGACGAACAGCGTGCGCACTTCGCGCACCGCTTGCGCCAGCTGTGCCGTGGCCTGGTCCAGTGCGACATTGGCGTCGGCCGGATCGAGCAGCACCAACGCCATGCCGGCCTCGACCCGCTGGGTATCGTCGGCATTGATGGCGATGACGGTGCCGCCGATCTGCGGCGTGACCTGCACCACGTTGCCCGCCACATAGGCGTCATCCGTGCTCTCGAAATGAC
>CANFED010000308.1 GCA_947445995.1 Oxalobacteraceae bacterium
CTCCTGAATGCATTATCTGGCGAACACCCACTCCGACTTGCATTTACTGCTAGCAAGCAACAATGAAACAACAACACGACTGCTCGTACAACTGCTCAAGGAACTTGGACACCTGAAAGTCTCGGTCGCGACAGATGGGGAGATGGCACTGCGGTCGTTCAAGAATGCCCGCGCAATCGGTGCACCAATCAACTTCCTGATTACTGATTGTGCAATGCCGTTAATGAACGGACTGACCCTGGTGCGGGAAGTGCGCGCCGACGCCGATTTACACAAGATGCCTGTATTGATGGTGACGGCCGATGCCACCCGAGAACAGATTCTCGCAGCAACCGACGCGGGGGCGGACGACTACTTGGTCAAGCCGGTCAGTGCCGCCAAACTCAAAGAGAAAATTGACATCATGGTCGCTAAGTATGACGAGAACATCGTGAGCCAGCGATGACCCGATATCTGACCGTTTATTTTTCAACCGGCATCGTCTTCTGGCTACTGGACTTTGTCTGGCTGGGTGTCGTCATCAAGAATTTTTACATGCGCGAACTGGACGGCATGCTGCTGCCAACACCGCTGATGGGGCCGGCCATCCTGTTCTATCTGGTCTACGTCATCGGCATTGCGGTCTTTGCCGTCTTGCCCGCATTGGCCAGTAATTCATGGCTGAAAGCATCCGTGCTGGGCGCGCTGCTGGGGTTGATTGCCTATGGCACCTATGACTTGAGCAATCTGGCAACGCTAAAAGGATGGTCACCTCGCTTTGCCATCATCGATATGATCTGGGGCACGAGTGTTACCGCCATTTCCGCCACCCTGGGATTTTGGATTAGCAGTGTATTCAGGCTGCGCGCTACCGGCACATGATTCTAAAAATAATGGCCCGATTAGTTTACCGATAACAATTAACTGCTTCTATATTTAAATTTTGTGTATAAAAAAACCGCACTCACAAGTGCGGTTTTTTATAGTTGGTTAATTAAAACTTGTAACCAACACCGATTGTTCCAATTGTCTGCTTTGGATCTACATTAATCCCGTTCAACGCTTTCGAACTATAGTCAACTTCATTAATTTCAGCCTGCACGTAAAACTTGCTGTTAATCATTGACCGCACGCCAACGCCGACGCCGTAGCCGTCAAAAGTTTCACTGGCTGATGCTCCGCCGCCGGACAATTCACCTTTCATGCTCTGGTATGACAATTTTCCATAAAGGAGCGTGGCTTCTGTCAAACGATAACCCGGCTCCAGATAGACCGAGTACATATCCTTTGCTTTCAACGACCTGCCGTTATAGGACCCGCCATCAAGATCCCCAAAGCCTGCAGTGGCACCGACGCCCATAACAAACTTGTCATTGAGCGGAAAACCATAGCTACCTTGAATGCTGCCATTAGTCGATGTATCGCTAGCGGTAGAAGATTCATTACCAAAACGGGCTGTGGCGCGGGTTTTGGCATAGTTGGCATTGATACCAGCGCTAAAACCTTCAAAATTTCTTGGTTGGGCAGTTTGCGCAAATACCTGAGGAGCTGCACAGCTGGCAAAGACAGCAGTAGCGATTAATAATTTTTTCATGATTGCCTTATCCTGTTTAATTTAAAAATTAAAATACTTCAACCAAATTGAATTTGGTTTCAAATATCTGTTAAATGAAAATGAATAACTTCATTTGTGCGTCAGCGTAGCACGCATTTAATTTTTTCACAGGAGATGGAAACATTACACACCCTAGCCCATTATTTATTTATTGAACTTTCTCCATAATAACGAATCCAAGATCAGAATTTTATTCCCCTGTCTAATTAACGCAATTTCAAGACCTGAGCCAAGAATTAATCGTCATTAATGAAGAACATGGAGAATTCCTGATGAAAATGCAAAACCTGAATGGAAAAGTAGCCGTTATTACTGGCGCATCGAGCGGTATTGGCGCAGCGACAGCCCGTTTGCTGGCGCAAGAAGGCGTGCATGTCGTGTTGGCCGCCCGTCGCCGGGAAAGACTTGAAGAACTCGCCGTGGAGTTGGGCAGTGCCGCCACCATAGTCGAAACGGATGTCGCCGACCCAAACCAGGTCAGAGCGCTGTTCACACTGGTACGCGAACGCTTCGGTGGTCTCGACCTGCTGTTCAACAATGCAGGATTGGGGATCAGTGCAAAATTCGAAAACAGCGATCCGGATGACTGGAAGCAGATGATCGACGCTAACTTGTATGGCGTACTGAACTGCAGCCAGGCGGCCATTCCGTTACTGCGGGGCCGCGAGGGCGCAATGATTTGCTCGGTATCGAGCGTTGGTGGTCGCTATGGTGTCGAAAACTGGTCGGTCTACAGCGCCACCAAGTTTGCCGTCGGTGGCTTCCATGATGCGTTACGCAAGGAACTCGGTCCGGAACGCATCCGCGTCACTATCATCGAGCCGGGCGCGGTGTGGACCGAATTTGGTCACAACGTCAATGAAGCGCTTGATGCCCGCCGTCAGCAGCTCGACGCACTGACCTCCGAAAACGTTGCCCAGGCGCTGGTGTATGCCTTTGCCCAACCGGCCAATGTGCTGGTCGAGGAAATCCTGCTGCGCCCGGTGTTGCAAGTGGCCCCCTGAGGTCCGATTAATGTCTGGCTTCCATTGCCTAGTCCGGGAGGTTTTTTGTAGGAGTGGTGCAATGCCCTTCGGTCATTGCACCGCGTACAGAATCAGCGTGTGGCAGCGAGTCGCTTGAGACCACCCGTGTAATTCCACAGCACTTCCGGAATATCTACGCTGCCATCGGCCTGCTGGAAGTTCTCCAGCACCGCCACCAGCGTACGCCCGACCGCCAGACCCGAACCGTTCAGCGTATGCAGCAGCTCCGGTTTGCCCTGCGCATTGCGAAAACGGGTTTGCATACGACGCGTCTGAAAACTATCGCAATTCGATAGCGAAGAAATCTCGCGGTAGGTTTTTTGAGCCGGCAACCAGACTTCGATGTCATAGGTCTTGGTCGCCGAAAAACCGATGTCACCAGTACACAAGCTGACCACACGATACGGCAGGCCCAGCTTTTGCAGGATAGTTTCGGCGTGCCCGACCATCTCTTCGAGTGCGGCAAACGACTGCTCCGGATGCACAACCTGCACCATCTCGACCTTGTCGAACTGATGCTGACGAATCATGCCGCGTGTGTCGCGGCCATAGCTGCCGGCTTCCGAGCGGAAGCAAGGCGTGTGGGCGGTCATCTTGATGGGCAAGGCATCGAGCGCGATGATCTGGTCGCGCACGATATTGGTCAGCGAGACTTCCGAGGTCGGGATCAGATACAGCGTCTCGCCCTCCCCTTCCTGGCCACCTTTTTTTACCGCAAACAGGTCGGCTTCGAACTTGGGCAATTGGCCCGTACCGCGCAGGGAATCGGCATTGACGATGTACGGGGTATAGCACTCGGTGTAGCCATGCTCGCCCGTGTGGGTGTCGAGCATGAATTGCGCGAGTGCGCGGTGCAGGCGGGCGATGCCGCCTTTCATCACCGAGAAGCGCGAACCGGTCAGCTTGACCGCCACATCAAAATCCAGCCCCAGCGGCGCGCCAATGTCGACATGGTCCTGCACCGTGAAATCAAAGTTGCGCGGCGTGCCAACGCGGCGCACTTCGACGTTATCGGCTTCTTCCTTGCCGACGGGCGTGGATTCATGCGGCAGGTTCGGAATCTGCAGCATGAACTCGCTGAGTTGCTGCTGGACGACTTCGAGACGATCGCCCGACGATTTCAGTTCATCGGCAATGCCGGCGACTTCGGCCATCACCGCACTGCTGTCCTCGCCCTTGCCCTTGAGCATACCGATCTGCTTCGACAGGGCATTGCGCTTGCTCTGCAAGTCTTCGGCGCGCATCTGGATTTGCTTGCGCTCGCCTTCAAGAAGGTTGAAGCCGGCAACATCGAGCACGAATTTGCGGGTGGCCAGGCGGGCAGCGACGCTGTCAATGTCTTTGCGGAGGAGTTGGATGTCGATCATGGTCGGTGCCGGAGTCGGATTGTAGTGACGTCATTGTACCAACAGCACCGCTCCCGGCCGTTCACTTCTTGTCGTGCTGGCGCGCCGTCTGGTCGAGATTTTTCAGGAAGTTGAGCTTCTCCGAAATTTTTCCTTCAAGGCCGCGTGGTGTCGGCTTGTACCATTGCATCCCTTCCATACCCTCGGGCAGGTAGGTTTCGCCAGCGGCAAACGCGTCCGGTTCATCATGCGCGTAGCGATACAGCTTGCCGTAACCGAGCTCCTTCATCAATTTGGTCGGCGCATTGCGCAAGTGTTCGGGTACCGGACGCGACTTGTCCTTGGCGACGAACGCACGGGCCGCGTTGTAGGCGTTGTAGACCGCGTTCGACTTGGCTGCGCAAGCCAGATAAATCACCGCTTCGGCCAGCGCCAGTTCACCCTCGGGCGAACCGAGCCGTTCGTAGGTCTCGGTTGCGTCGAGTGTCAGGCGCAATGCGCGCGGGTCGGCAAGGCCGATGTCTTCACTGGCCATGCGGATCAGCCGGCGCGCCAGATAACGCGGATCGGCACCGCCATCAAGCATGCGCACCAGCCAGTACAGCGAGGCATCCGGGTTCGAGCCGCGAACCGACTTATGCAACGCCGAAATCTGGTCATAGAAGGTGTCACCGCCCTTGTCGAAA
>CANFED010000309.1 GCA_947445995.1 Oxalobacteraceae bacterium
TCTTTGATCCCGATAAATTTAAATGGCTGACCTGATTGTTGCCCGCCCCGAAGGCCTGTACTGCGTGCCGGGGCAGTTCTACATCGACCCGTGGCGCAAGGTCGATCGCGCCGTCATCACGCACGGCCATGCCGACCATGCGCGCACCGGCCACGCTCATTACCTGGCCACTGCGTCGGGTGCCGGCATCCTGCAGAGCCGGCTTGGCAAGATCAATTTGCAGACACTGGCCTATGGCGAAACCCTGCTGCACAACGGCGTGACGATCTCGCTGCATCCGGCCGGCCATGTGCTTGGCTCGGCGCAGGTACGCATCGAATATCATGGCGAAGTCTGGGTCGCCTCGGGCGATTACAAGGTCGAGGCAGACGTCACCTGCGCCGCCTTCGAGCCGGTCCGTTGCGACACCTTCATTACCGAATCCACCTTCGGCCTGCCCATTTATCGCTGGCAACCACAGCAGCGCATCTTCGACGAGATCAATGACTGGTGGCGCGCCAATGCCGCCGATGGTCGCGCCAGTGTGCTGTTCTGCTATTCGCTCGGCAAAGCGCAGCGCCTGCTTGCCGGCGTCGATCACAGCATCGGTCCGATCATTTGCCATAGCGCTGCAGAGCCCTTGAATCGCGTCTACCGCGCAGCCGGCGTCGCCCTCCCCGACACGCAACTGGTCACCGACATCACTGACAAGGCCGACCTCAAGCGCGCCCTGGTACTAGCCCCGCCTGCGACGGCCGGCTCCCCCTGGCTCAAGCGTTTTGGCGATTACAGCGACGCCTTTGCCAGTGGCTGGATGCTGATGCGCGGTGCCCGCCGACGGCGCGCGGTCGATCGCGGTTTCGTGCTGTCGGACCATGCCGACTGGCCCGGCCTGATGCAGGCCATTAAAGCGACCGGCGCGCAGCGCGTCATCGTCACGCACGGACAGGTTGGCGTGATGGTGCGCTGGCTGCAACAGAACGGCCTGGAGGCCGGTGCCTTCCAGACCGAATACGGCATCGAGGAAGACGATGCCCAAGCAGAACCGGTGGTGGTCAATGCGTGAATTTGCCAGTCTGTATGACGCGCTCGATGCGACTACCTCGACCACCCGCAAACTGGCGCAACTGGTGGCTTACTTTCGCAGTGCGGCAGCGGAGAACGCTGCATGGGCCGTCTATTTTCTCGCTGGTGGCAAGCCACGTCAGGCGGTGCCGACCAAGCTGCTGCGGCAATATGCGACCGAAGCGGCCGGCCTCGATGACTGGCTGTTCGACGAGTGCTATCACGCCGTCGGTGATCTGGCCGAAACCATCGCGCATATCCTGCCTGTGCCACAACACCAGAGCGATCTCGGACTGGCGCGCTGGATGGACGAGCGCATCACGCCGTTACGCGGCGCGCCACCCGAGACCATCCGCACGGCGATGCTGACGTACTGGGATGAACTGGAACCGCGCGAACGCTTCCTGCTGGTCAAGCTGATTGGTAGCGGCTTTCGGGTTGGCGTATCGAAGCTGCTGGTCACGCGCGCACTGGCCGAAGTCGCCGCGCTCGACAGCAAGCTGATCGCGCAACGCCTGATGGGCTGGACCGATGCGCGCCAGCGACCTGGCGCAGCACGCTTCACGGCGTTGGTGGCACCGACCTCGGATCAGGAACAGGCACTGCGTGGCGGCCAGCCGTTTCCGTTTTTTCTGGCGCATCCGCTGCAGGCCGAACCGGCCTCGCTCGGGCCGCTGGCCGACTGGCAGGTCGAATGGAAATACGATGGCATCCGCGCCCAGCTCGTGCGCCGCGATGGCCAGACCTGGGTCTGGTCGCGCGGCGAAGAATTGATCAGCGAGGGCTTTCCGGAAATCGCGGCCATCGCCCTGCCTGAAGGAACTGTCATCGATGGTGAAATCCTGATCTGGGGGTGCGACACCCATGCCCCGTTTTCCGAGCTGCAAAAACGCATTGGCCGCAAGACACTGAGCGCAAAATTACTTGCGGAACTACCGGCGGTGCTGATCGCTTATGACGTGCTCGAAATCGACGGCATGGACTTGCGCGAGCAAACGCAATCGGCGCGCCGCGTCGTGCTGGAGCGCGTGGTCGCTGATGTCGGTTCGGCGCAGCTGAAACTGTCGCCGTTGGTTGTCGCAGCCGACTGGGAAACGCTGGCCACCGTGCGCACGCAATCCCGTGCACGCGCCGTCGAGGGCATGATGCTCAAGGCGGTCAATGCCCGGTACGGCGTCGGCAGGACCAAGGATGTTGGTGTCTGGTGGAAGTGGAAAGTCGATCCTTACAGCGTCGATGCGGTACTGATTTACGCGCAAAGCGGACATGGCCGGCGCGCCTCGCTCTATACCGATTACACCTTTGCGGTATGGGATGTGGCCGGCGATGGCAGCCGCACGCTGGTGCCGTTCGCCAAGGCGTATTCGGGCCTCACCGATGCCGAGATCGCACTGGTCGATGCCCGCATCCGCAAGACCACCATCGAAAAATTCGGCCCGGTGCGTAGCGTCACGCCGACGCTGGTGTTTGAAATCGGCTTCGAAGGCATCGCCCGCTCACCACGCCACAAGTCCGGCATCGCGGTCCGTTTTCCGCGCATGTTGCGCATGCGTAATGACAAGCCGGTCGACGAAGCAGATACCTTGCAGACGCTGCTCGGCTTGCTGGCCTGAATCAGGCTTGCTCGTCGGCCCGGAACACGACGACATGATCGACATCGAGTCGAATGCCGATGCGCTCGCCGATCGCATGATCGTGATGGCTGGGCACCAGTGACAGCACTTGCGCGCCACTGGCGAGCTGCAAGGTATACAAAAAATGCGCGCCACGAAAAGCCTTGGCCAGCACCTCTGCCTGCAGCGTACTGGCATCGTCATGCACCACATCATCGGGGCGCAGCAGGACGGTGACGCGACTACCGATCTTACCGACGATGACATCGGCATCGCCGCCAGCGAGCATGTTGCTTGACAGGATTCCCATCTCGATCTGGATGCGGCTGTCGCTAATCACTTCGCCCGGCAGGAACACGCCCTGCCCGACAAAGTCCGCGACAAAGCGGTTCGCCGGCTGGTGATACAGGTTGTACGGCGTATCCCATTGCTGGATGCGGCCTTCATGCATGACGCCGATTTCGTCGGCGATGGTGAACGCCTCATGCTGATCATGCGTGACCAGGATGGCGGTGATCCCTTCGGCGGCAAGAATGCTGCGCACTTCCAGCGCCAGCCGCTCGCGCAATTCGACATCCAGATTCGAAAACGGCTCGTCGAGCAACAGCAGGCGTGGACGCGGTGCCAGCGCCCGTGCCAGAGCGACCCGTTGCTGCTGACCACCCGACAATTCATGGGGAAATTTCTTGCCCTGACCGGACAGGCCGACGGTTTCCAGCAATGCCTGCACGCGCGTCTGCTGTGCCACCACAGGACTGCCGCGCAAACCAAAGGCGATGTTGTCTGCCACCGTCAGGTGCGGGAATAGCGCGTAATCCTGAAACACCATGCCGATGCGGCGGCGCTCGGCCTCCACATGCAAAGACGGACTGCTGAGCACATCGCCGGCCACCCGGATCGTGCCGTTGCTGACCGTTTCGAATCCGGCGATGCAACGCAACACCGTGGTCTTGCCGCAACCGGACGGACCTAGCAGGCAACCAATCGAACCAGCCGGTAGCCGCAACGACAATTGCTCGACCACTTTTTGCGCGCCATAGGCGTAACTCACGTCCTGCAATTCCAGTAAAGCCATTGCGTCGCCCAGTTAATAGAGAGCGTCAATTATAATTCGCCTTTTGATACAGGCTTATTTTGCAGACCATGACGTCATCCATTGCGCGAACAGCGCCCCGTCGACACTGGTCATTGCTGGGTGCGCTGGCGCTCCTTATCGCGGCACTGGTAGCGTTGCCGATCCTGAGTGTGGTGGCCAATCTGTTTGCTGCCGGCGACGGCTCCGATACCTGGGACCACCTGGCTTCAACCGTCTTGCCGACCTACATTGCCAACACACTGATCCTGTGTGTCGCTGTCTCGGCTGGCGTCATTCTGGTTGGCGTCTCGACCGCCTGGCTGGTCAGCGTCCATACCTTTCCGGGCCGGCGCGTCTTCGAATGGGCGCTGGTCTTGCCGATGGCGGTCCCGGCCTACGTAATGGCTTACACCTATACCGACTTCCTGCAATTTGTCGGCCCGGTACAAACCTGGCTGCGCGATGGCCTCGGGTGGCAGTCGGGACAATACTGGTTTCCCGATGTGCGCACGCTGGGTGGCGCGGTCGCCGTCTTCGTTTTTGTGCTGTATCCGTATGTGTATCTGATGGCGCGCGCGGCCTTTCTGGAACGCGCCAGCGGCATGCTCGAAGTCGGCCGTTCGCTCGGACTGGGACCGTGGCAAAGCTTTTTCCGGATTTCGCTGCCGCTGGCGCGCCCGGCCATTGTCGCCGGCACGTCGCTAGCGCTGATGGAAACGCTGGCTGACTATGGTGCCGTTTCGTACTTCGGTGTACAGACCTTCACGACGGGTATTTACCGCGCCTGGTTTTCGCTGGGTGATCATATCGCCGCAGCGCAACTGGCCACCGGGCTGCTGTGCTTCGTCGCACTGATTCTTTTTCTTGAGCGATTTTCACGCGGACGTGCGCGCTTCAACAA
>CANFED010000310.1 GCA_947445995.1 Oxalobacteraceae bacterium
CGTCGATACCCGCCGAAAAATCCCAGTTGCAGCAACGCGCTGTCGCGCCGTGCCGTCAGCGTCGGCAAGCTGGCCAGATGCGTGACGATGCGTTCCAGTCCTTCCAGCGACAGGGCTTTGGCCTTCTGTTTTGGTTTGCCATGCAGTCGGGCAATGCCGGTCAGCGTCTTGCGTACCGTTGGCGTCGATGCCGCATCCGGGAATCCCTGATGCCGGTGCCACTGCGACAAGGCAGTGATCCGCAAGGCCAGTGTGCGGGCGTTGAGGCTGTCGGCATAAGCCAGCAAGTAACGGATCACGATGGCCTCATCAGCCGGTAACACGCCACCCCACAACAAGAAATGCCGGATCGCGGCGCGGTAGGCGCGTCGTGTATTTTCGGAGGTGGCTGCCGCCAGAAAAACCCGATGGCGCGCGGCTAGCTCCGCTTCCACCGCCTCGGTATTGCGTAATTGTGCAAGCGAACCGGGTTGCCGAAAGTCGGAGTTGGTAGCGGGAATTACGTCAGGCATAGATCAACTATCTCAATGTAACGGCAATGACGCAGGATAGCATCCGCGAATAGCTGATGACCAACGATAAGAAACATTATCGCGGGTCATATCAGCAATGTTCATCAACTATATTTATCGTAATTTTGTTATTAATTACGTAGTATGTAATACGTTACTAAATTTACTGGAACCATCATGGCACGTACAGGCATTCTGTATTCCGATCTGGCTACCGCCGCAACGCAGTTAGTTGCTGAGGGCAAGAATCCGACTGTCGACAGCGTGCGTGTCGCGCTTGGCAGTACCGGCAGCAAAAGCACGATTGCACCGCTTCTCAAACGCTGGAAGGCAGAACATCAGGAAGCGGCTGTGGATGTCGCACAAGGCCTGGGATTACCAGGCCCGCTGTTACAGGCAATGAAAGGTATTCACGAACAACTTCAGGATGACGTGCGGCAACAACTGGAACAGGCGCGTGATGCGCATCATGTCGCGCTGCTTGCCGCCCATGCAGCAACGCAGCAGGCGGAAGACGAAAAACAAGTCATCAGCGATCATAAGACGGCGATAGACGCCGAACTGGCACAGGTCAGGGCAAGCTACGCGCAACTCGACAAGCAATATCAGTCGCTGTGCGTCCGGCAAGCGGCACTTCAGGCCGAACAGGAAGGCGCACAACAGCGTCTGGCAGACCGTACGACCGAAGTCGCCGCGCTCAACGCTCAGCTGATACAAGTACGCACGCAGTTCGACTTCTATCTCGATGCCGCCGCACAGCAGCGTACGCAGGAGCGGCAAGCTGCCGACCAGCGAATCATGCGACTGGAGCAGGAACTTGTCGAACTGCGTCAGCAACATCTTCAGCAGCAATCAACAATCGCACGCTACGAGACGCGTATTCCTCAGTTACAGGACGAAAATAATCAGCTCAACGGAAGTTTGCGGGATGTCGAAAAAGCACGGGATGCCTATCGGACGGAACGTGATCAGATTACCTATCAGTTCACCGAAATATCTGCCGAGCGCGCGCTGATTGTTAAAAATCTTGCCGAAGCGCAAGGCGAAGCTACTGAAACACGGATTGCGCTGGCAACACAGGTTGGGAAAACAGAAGTGATGGCCGAGCAACTTGCCAGCAGAGAACGAAAAATTGACGAATTGGATCAGCAGAAATCGGTTCTGACCGAGGAACGGGCAGGCTTGCAGGTCAGGATAATGCATCTCGAACAACGGCAACCAATTGCGCAGGAAAGCGAACCAGGTGACTCCGTACAGACTTGATGCACTTGGTTCTGACTCGGCCCAGGTCAAAGTTCCAATGTCAACTGCCTGACCTCACCTGCTTCCCTGCCCGTCGTCCGGTCCCTGCCGCGCCGGCGCGAGCCATGCTTCTCGACGATCGCTGCTTGTCCGTCACGCACCTCCGGTTGCGCCCGCAGCCCGAACAACTTTTCCTTGGCCTGCCTCGTCGCCTGTTCCAGATCCACCAGCGGCATCGCAATATCCTGCCCGACAACGACACCGTAACGCGCTTGCAACTCGGGTGGCATGCGCCACGGTTCGAACAGCCATGCATCGGGTACCTTGCGCATGGCCGGTAACCAGCGCCGCACAAAGTGGCCGTGCGGATCATGGTCATGGGCTTGTTTGATCGGGTTGTAGATGCGCGGAACATTGATCCCGGTGGTGCCCGATTGCATTTGCAACTGGCTCCAGTGGATGCCCGGTTCGTAATCAAGGAACTGGCGCGCCAGCCACAAGCCGACCGGACGCCAGTGCAACCAGAGCGGATATGCCGCCACCGACACCAGCATCGCGCGCATTCGAAAATTGAGCCAGCCGGTCTGGCGCAGCATTTCGACGCAGGCGTCCACCAGCGGCCAGCCGGTCCGACCGGCGACCAGCGCATCGAAATGCTGCTGGTTCCAGTCGCCCTCGCGCAAACCATCGTAGCCACGATGCAGGTTGCGAAACTCCAGCGCCGGTTCGCTTTCGAGCTTCTGGATGAAATGGCAATGCCAGTACAGCCGGCTGGTAAAACCAGTCAAACCTGCCTTGCGCCGGCTCTCGGTAGCGGGCATCGTCGCCAGTTGTTTGCGTGTCGCCTGCACTATTTCCCGCAGACTGATTGCGCCAAACGCCAGGTAAGGCGAGAGCCGGGAACAGGCGGTCGGTGCCGATAGCGGCGATGAGATACCGCCGCGATACTGACCACTGCGCTCCAGCAAGAAACTTTGCAGCACGGCCACCGCCTGCCGTCGTCCACCGCGCTGACGCAGCGGCGGATCGTCGGACGCGAGTCCGAGGGCTTCGAAGGATGGCAATACGGCGGATGTCAGAGGACAGGCAGCAAACTCAAGCAGAGGAATCGGCAGGCAGGCTTGCGCCACATGCGCCTCCCAGTGGCGCTGCCACTTGTTGCGATCCGACAAGCGCCGCACGACACCAAACTGGGCGCTCTCGTGCCAACCGACCCGATGCGTGCGGCACCAGCGACCCACTGCCAGATCGCGCTGGTAGCTGATGTCATTGCCGGTTTCCTCATGGGCGTACAGGTCGGCAAAGGGCAATCTCTGGTGCAATTCGTCAAGAATCTCCACCACATCACCAACCGCAACATGCAGACAACCGCCGCGCCGCGCCAGTGCTGCATCGAGTTCGAGCAGGCTTTCGAGAAGAAATTGATAGTGCTGCCTGGCGGCATCCTGCGCCGCCCACAGGGCTGGCTCGATCACGTACAGGCACAGCACCGGACCTCGGGCGGCAGCGAGCGTAAGCGCAGCATGATCGTGCAGGCGCAGGTCGCGCTTGAACCAGACAAGGCTGGGTGTCATTGTGTACATTCGGAATTAAAATCGGAACCTTAGTTTGACAGGCTTTCAAAAAGTCGTTGCGACACGAAAGCGCACTCGCTCTCACTCTCTAACCCTCGAGGAAACTGGCGCAACGATGAAGATCACCATACGAGAAAAACCGCACGCAAACACCAGAGCATGACTTATAATTCGACAATTATCGAATAGTAGAAACGTGGGGCGCTCCACGCTACGTTTTACCTTTCTGCTCTGCCCTGATCTTGCGATTCAACTCAATGAAGGATGTCCCATGACCGACAAAACCTACAACGTCCTGTTCCTTTGCACCGGTAACTCAGCCCGCAGCATCATGGCCGAAGCGCTGGTGAGCACGATGGGGAAAGGCCGCTTCCGTGGCTTCAGTGCAGGCAGTCATCCCGGTGGCACGGTCAATCCGTTTGCCATTGAGCTAGTCGCGGGAACCGGGTACCCGGTCGATAACTTGCGCAGCAAGAGTTGGGACGAATTCTCGGTGCCGGACGCACCACAAATGGATTTTGTCATTACCGTCTGTGACAACGCCGCCGGCGAAATCTGCCCGTATTGGCCTGGACAACCGATGAATGCCCACTGGGGCTTTGAGGATCCCGCCGCCGCAGTCGGAACAGATGAGGAGAAACGCGCTGTTTTTCAGAAAATATTTCGCCAGATCATGGCTCGAATGAATCTTTTCGTTAGTCTGCCATTAGCAATGCTGGAAAAAAATGCGCTTCAGCGGGAACTCAAGGCGATCGGCGCCAGCCAAGTCTGACCCGTGCTGCCCTCACTGAAACGAATAACCAGCTTTCCCACTCAAGGAATCCCATGTCCGCACAATGTGAAGTTACCGGCAAACGCGCCGCGCAAGTCCCGATGAGCTTTTTCGAGCGATTCCTGAGTGTCTGGGTCGGGCTGTGCATTGTCGTCGGCATCGCGCTGGGCCAGTGGCTGCCGGGTGTGTTCAAGGCCGTCGGTGCGATGGAAATCGCCAAGGTCAATTTGCCGGTCGGCCTGCTGATCTGGGTCATGGTGATCCCGATGCTGCTCAAGATCGATTTCAGCGCAATGAGCCAGATCCGCGGGCACATGCGTGGTATCGGCGTGACCTTGTTCATCAACTGGCTGGTCAAGCCGTTCTCGATGGCATTGCTGGGTTACGTATTCATCCGCGTGCTGTTCGCACCGCTGTTGCCAGCCGATCAGCTCGACAGCTACATCGGTGGTCTGATCCTGTTGGCCGCCGCTCCGTGCACGGCGATGGTGTTCGTCTGGAGCCGGCTCACTGGCGGCGATCC